>NZ_JBEXCY010000072.1:0-50282 GCF_040605515.1 Dactylosporangium sp. NPDC005572
CCGCTCCCCCCCTCTCCTCCTCCCCCTCCACCCCCCCGACGCCGCTGCCCGGCCCGCGCCGCCCCCCCCCCGCGGCCTGGTGCGCGGGGCCCCCCCCCCCCCCACGTCCGGCTCGGGCGCGGCCTCCAGCAGCCGGCCGATGCTCACCCCGAACGACTCGGCGATGCGGCACAGCGTGCCGATGCTCGGGTTGGTGCGGGCGCCCTCGATCTGCACGAGCATGCCCTTGCTCACACCCGAGCGGCTCGCGAGCTCGTCCAGCGACCAGCGGCGCCCCTGCCTGAGCAGCTTCACGTGGCGGGCGATGGCCGCCTGCGCCTCGTGCTCGGCGGTCATTATGTTTTCCTCCACGGTCAATATTGTGGTACCACTGGGGCATGTTCGCGATCGCCGACGACGTGCTGGACCTGTGCCGTTCCGTGGGCCATGAGGCTACCGTCCTCGCGGTCCTTGCCGACGGGCTGCGCAACGGGCCCGGCGACGGCTCGGTGCTGCGCGACGCCGTGGCCGCGGCCGGCGACCTGACCGCGCCGCACCCGCACCTCGAGGCCTGGCGGGACGTGTACCGCGCGTTCGGCGCGAAGCCCCAGCGCACCCCGTGCTCGGCCGAGGCGCTGCGCAAGCGGGCCGCCCGGGGCGACCTGCCGTCGGTGAACCGCCTGGTCGACGCCTACAACGCGGTGAGCATCCGGTTCGCCGTGCCGATCGGCGGCGAGGACCGCGCGGCCCTGGTGGGCACCGAGCGGCTGGTCCGCGCCTCCGGCCTGGAGCCGTTCGACACGGTGAAGGACGGCGCTGCCGTGGTCGAGTCCCCGGAGCCGGGCGAGGTCGTCTGGCGCGACGACCTCGGCGTGACCTGCCGGCGCTGGAACTGGCGCCAGGGCCGCCGCACGGCGCTCACCGACGCCACCACCAGCGCGGTGTTCCTGCTGGAGGGGCTGGACACCGACCTGGCCCCGGCGGCCTCGCTGCTGTGCGAGCTGCTGGACGCCGACTCGGTGCGGATCGAGCGGCTCGCATGAGCGGTCCGGAGCGGAGCGGAGGGGCCGCTCATCATCGGCTCGGTTTGACGGCACGCGGCCGGAGCGGAGCGGAGGCCGCATGATCGGGATCGTGCTCGCGGCACTGTCCGGACTGGTCTGGGGCGTCGGCGACTTCGCCGGCGGGAAGGCGAGCCAGCGGGCGGACGCGCTGGTGGTCGTGGTCCTGTCGAAGGCGGCGAGCCTGCCGCTGCTCCTGCTGTACCTCCTGCTCATGCCGGCCTCGGCGAGCCCTCCGGTGCTGGCCTGGGGCGCGGCCGCCGGCGTCTTCGGCGTGCTGGGGATGTTCGTGTTCTACCGCGCCCTGGCCGGCGGGGCGATGGCCGTGGTCGCGCCGGTCAGCGCGGTCACCACGGCGCTGCTGCCGGTCGTCGTCGGGCTGGTCTCGGGGGAGCGCCCGGGCGCGGTGGCCCTCTCCGGCGCCGGCTGCGCGATCGTGGCGATCGCCCTGGTCAGCCTCACCCCGTCCGCGGGCGCCCGGGTCACCCGCGGCCTGATCGGCCTGGCGCTGCTGTCCGGCCTGATGTTCGGCCTGTTCTTCACCTGCCTGGACCGGGCGGGCGGGTCGTCCGGCCTGTGGCCGATCGTCGGCGCCCAGCTGGCCGCGCTGGCCGTCGGCGGCTATCCGCTCGCGCGCCGGCTCCGTTCCCGGGGCGTTCCCGGTGTCGTGCTCCGGGGTGCCACGCTGCGCTGGCTGGTCGCGGCGGGCGCGCTGGACATGAGCGCCAACGCCCTCTACCTGCTCGCCGTCCACCGCGGGGACCTGAGCATCATCGCCCCGGTCGCGTCGCTGTACCCGGTGACGACGGTCCTGCTGGCCATGGCGGTCGACCGCGAGCGCATGCGCCCGGTGCAGCTGGCCGGCCTGGGCCTGGCCGCGACCGCGCTGGTCCTGGTCGCCTCGTGATATCCCTGGTAGTGGGTGGTGTTGCACACGCTGTGACGTCTCCGGCTGACCGGAGGCTCCACGCCGGTTAAAGTGTGCGGCGGCAACGTTCGGTTGAGCCTGGTGGAGGGCAGTTGTCCGCGCTCTATGCGATCGGCAAGATGACGGTCGCGCCGTTGACCCGCCTGTTCTGGCGACCCAGGATCAGCGGGCTCGACAACATCCCGAAGACCGGCCCGGCCATCCTGGCGAGCAACCACCAGTCGGTGATCGACTCGGTGATGATGGGCGCGATCACGCCCCGTAACGTCTACTTCCTCGCCAAGAACCAGTACTTCGAGGCCCCCGGCCTCAAGGGCACGATGATGCGCCACATCATGTACGGCCTGAACCAGATCCCGGTGGACCGCTCGGGCGGCCGGGCCAGCCTGATGGCCCTCGACGCCGCGCTGCCGGTGCTGCGTGACGGCCACGTGCTCGGCATCTTCCCGGAGGGCACCCGCTCGGTCGACGGCCGCCTGTACCGCGGCCGCCCCGGGGTGGCGAAGCTGGCGCTGGACGCCCCGGCCCCGATCATCCCGATCGGCCTGCTGGGCTTCGACAAGGTCCAGCCGGTCGGCGCGTCCCTGCCGAAGCTGGGTCCGTCGGTCGAGGTCCGCATCGGCGAGCCGCTGGACCTGAGCCAGTGGCAGGGCGGCGAGATCGACAGCCGCGGCCTGCGCGAGGTCACCCTGAAGCTGATGAACGCCATCCAGCAGCTGACCGGCCAGGAGTACGTGGGCCGCTACGCCCCGAAACGCCCCGACCAGCTCGCCGCCGCGGCGACCGCGGCCGGTTCGGCAGATTCCGCGCAGTAGGTTCGGCAGATCCACCACGGACCGGTCGGCAGATCCACCACGGCGGGGTAGGGTGGGCCCGTGCGGCGGGCCGGGGACTATCTTCCGAGGCGGGCCACCGGCCTCGTGCTGGAGGCGCTGGAGGACACCCGCGTCGTGGTGCTCAACGGGGCCCGGCAGGTCGGCAAGAGCACGCTCGCCGAAGTGGTGCTCAAGGAGCATCCCGGCGGGGTCGCGCGGTTCCTCGACAATCCCGGCACCCGCACCGCCGCGATCGAGGACCCCGTCCGGTTCGTCCAGCACGACGGGCTCATGCTCATCGACGAGGTGCAGCGGGTGCCCGACCTCTGGCTCGCCATCAAGCATCTCGTCGACCGCGACCCGCGGCCCGGGCGGCTGCTGCTCACCGGGTCGGCCCGGCTGCTCGCGCTGCGCAGCGTGCCCGACGCGCTGCCCGGGCGCACCGAGACGATCGAGCTGTGGCCGCTCTCGCAGGGGGAGATCGACGGCGCGCCCGACGGGTTCGTCGACGCGGCCTTCGCCGAAGGCGCCGACCTGCGGATCCCGCCGGTCGAGTTCTCGCGCCGGGAGTGCCTGGCCCGGGCCGCCCGCGGTGGCTACCCGGAGGCGGTGCGGCGGGAGACGCCCCGGCGACGTGCCAGGTTCTTCGAGGGCTACCTCGAGGACATCGTCACGCGCGACGTGAAGCAGGTCGCCGACATCGAGCGCGTCGGTGACCTGCGGCGGCTGGTGTCGCTGCTCGCGGCGCAGACGGCCGGCCTGCTCAACGTCAACCGCCTCGCCGCTGAGCTCGGACTGTCCGCGTCGACCGTCCGGCGGTACGTCGACATCCTGGAGACCATCTATCTGGTCCGGCTCCTGCCCGGGTGGTCGGCCAACGCCACCACCCGCACGGTCGCGGCTCCCAAGATCGTCTTCGTCGACCCGGGGCTCGCGGGGTTCCTCGCCACCGGCGCGGTCGGCGGGATGCCGGAGGGCGGCCTGGTGGAGAACTTCGTGCTCGGTGAGCTCGCCCGGCAGCTCACCTGGGCGCGCAGCTCGATCCGGCTGTACCACTACCGCGACCGCGACCAGTACGAGGTGGACGGCGTGCTGGAGGACAACGCCGGCAACGTCGTCGGGATCGAGGTCAAGGCCGCCGAGACCGTCCGGGCCGGCGACTTCCGCGGGCTCCGGCTGCTCCAGCGCCGCCTCGGCGACCGGTTCCGGGCCGGCTTCGTGCTCTACTGCGGCACCGAGTCACTGAGCTTCGGCGACGGCCTGACCTGCCTGCCCGTCCCCGCGCTGTGGAAGGCGGCACCCCCGGGGTCAGTCGCGCCGGACGATTGAGCCGCGCAGGTTCTGCGTCGCGGTCGCCGCCTGCTGGAGGTTCTTGCCGACGAAGACGGCGATCGCGATCACCCCGTGGTCGCTCCACCCGCACACCGTCGCCGAGCGGCCGTCCATGCGGGACGACGCGCAGCGCTGCTCGCCGCCGAAGGTGCCCGGGTCGACCTCCCGTACGTCCGAGATCTGGATCCGCGTGCCCAGCTTGCGCATGCTCGCGTCCAGGTCACGGGCCGGGTCCGTGATGAACCGGGTGGCGCCGAAGACGACGACGCGCTGCTGGCGGCTGGCGGCGTCCTGGTACACCACCGTGAAACCCTGCTCGTCGAGGTGATCGGAGGTGAGAGACTGCTGCAGCTCCTGCGCCTGCTTGTGGGCCGAGGCGTCGTCCACCCGGGTGAACCCGGGCACGGTGGCCTGCGTGTCGACCGACGCGGGGTACTGCACCCAGTACGGCCGGGCCCATGCGTACGAGCCGCCGCAGCAGCCCGCGCACAGCGCGAAGATGAACAGGAGCACCCAGGGCCACCTGCTGCGCCGCCGCCGGGGAGCCGGGGGAGGGCCGTAGCGCGGCGGGCCGTAGGGGCCGTAGCCGCCGCGCGGGTGGGTGGGCGTCGGCACGGGCACGTAGACCACGTGCGGCGCGGCCGGCTCCTGCCGGGTCTCCGGCTCGGCGGGTAGGTCGAGCGTGTCGTCCCACTGCCGCCGCCGGCGGGTCCCACCGGCGGGCACGGACGCGGAGCCCACCCACGTCGGGTTGCGCTGCGTCGGCGTCTCGTCCGGCGGGAGTGTCACACCCAGACGGTAACCACCATGTGCACGTGTTCGGCCAAGAGCCGAGGCCACGGCCCAAATGAAAGAAATGCCGAGTTCGGGTATCGGCGATACCGTGACTGATGTGCTGGGGCTACCGGAACACGTGACCACACTGCTGTTCGACCTCGACGGCGTCCTCACCCCCACCGCGGCCGTGCACAACAAGGCGTGGACCGCGACCTTCGACGAGTTCCTCCGCGACCGGCCCGGCCAGCGTCCGTTCGACCCGGACGCCGACTACAACGACTACGTCGACGGCAAGCCCCGCGAGGCGGGGGTGCGCGACTTCCTCGCCTCGCGCGGCATCACCCTGCCGGACGGCACGCCGGACGACCCGCCGGACGCGCAGACCGTCAACGGCCTCGGCAACCGCAAGAACGTGCTGCTCCTGAAGCTGCTGCAGGAGGGCGGCCTCGAGCCGTACCCCGGGTCGGTGCGATATCTCGAAGCGGCCATGACCCGGGGGCTGCGCCGCGCGGTTGTCAGCTCCAGCGCCAACACGCGGCAGGTGATCGCCGCGACCGGCCTGGAGCCCTACCTGGAGGCCCGGGTCGACGGCGTCACGATCCGCGAGCGCGGCCTCAAGGGCAAGCCCGCCCCCGACACCTTCCTCGCCGCCGCCGAGGAGCTCGGCGCCGACCCGGCGCACGCGGTGGTGTTCGAGGACGCCCTCGCCGGGGTAGCGGCGGGCAGGGCCGGCGGATTCGGGTACGTCGTCGGCGTCGACCGCGTCGGCGGCGGGCACGCCGACGACCTGCGCCGCGCCGGCGCCGACCGGGTCGTCTCCGACCTGTCCGACCTCCTGCCCGGGAAGGAGCGCTGATGGCCATGTTCCCGGTGGAGGCGTGGGCGCTGCGCGAGACCCGGCTCGACCTCGACCGGCTCGCCCAGACGGAGTCGCTGTTCGCCCTGTCCAACGGCCACATCGGCCTGCGGGGCAACCTCGACGAGGGCGAGCCGTTCGGGCTGCCCGGCACGTACCTCAACTCCTTCTACGAGCAGCGGCCGCTGCCCTACGCCGAGGCCGGGTACGGCTTCCCGGAGGAGGGCCAGTCGATCGTCAACGTCACCAACGGCAAGGTCTTCCGCCTGCTGGTCGACGACGAGCCGTTCGACGTGCGGTACGGCAACCTGCTGGCCCACGAGCGGGTGCTCGACCTGCGGGCCGGCACGCTGCAGCGCGACGTCGACTGGGTGTCGCCGGCCGAGCAGCGGATCAAGGTACGGACCACCCGGCTGGTGTCGCTGGAGCAGCGCTCGGTCGCCGCGTTCCTGTACGAGGTCGAGCCGGTCGACGGACCGGCCCGGGTCATCGTGCAGTCGGAGCTGGTCGCCAACGAGGACACGCCGGTGCCGAGCAAGGACCCCCGGGTCGCGGCGGCGCTCGGGCACGCCCTCGTCTCCGAGGAGCACTACGCCCACGACCTCGACGCCCAGCTGGTGCACCACACCAACGCGAGCCGGCTGCGCCTCGGCGCCGAGATGGACCACGAGATCGACGCGCCGGTGCCGGTCCGCGCGCAGACCGAGGCGACCGAGGACTGGGCGCGCACGACGTTCGCCTGCGAGCTGCAGCCCGGGCAGCGGTTGCGGATCGTGAAGTACCTCGCCTACGGCTGGTCCAGCCAGCGCTCCCGGCAGGCGATCCGCGACCAGGTGCACGGCGCGATCGCCGGCGCCAAGCTCGGCGGGTGGGACGGGCTGGTCAAGGCCCAGCGGGCGTACCTCGACGGCTTCTGGGCCCAGGCCGACGTCGAGGTCGACGGCGACGCCGAGATCCAGCAGGCCGTGCGGATCGCGCTGTTCCACCTCATGCAGGCCGGCGCGCGGGCCGAGGCCCGGCCGATCGCGGCCAAGGGCCTGACCGGGCGCGGCTACGACGGCCACGTCTTCTGGGACACCGAGAGCTTCGTGCTGCCGGTCCTGACGTACACCCATCCGCACACCGCCCGCGACGGGCTGCGGTGGCGCCACAGCACGCTCGACCTGGCCCGCGACCGGGCCCGCACGCTCGGCCTGAAGGGCGCCGCGTTCCCCTGGCGCACGATCCGGGGCCAGGAGTGCTCGGCCTACTGGCCGGCCGGCACGGCGGGCTTCCACGTCAACGCCGACATCGCCGCGGCGGTGGTCCGCTACATACAGGCGACCGGCGACGAGCGGTTCGAGGCCGAGGCCGGGCTGGAGCTGCTGGTCGAGACGGCCCGGCTGTGGCGCTCGCTCGGCCACCACGACCGGCACGGCGTGTTCCACATCGACGGCGTGACCGGCCCCGACGAGTACAGCGCGATCTCGGACGACAACATCTACACGAACCTCATGGCCCAGCACAATCTCAACCACGCCGCCGCGGCCGCCGAGCGCCACCCGGAGCTGGCCCACCACTTCGGCGTGGACGACGAGGAGATCTCGTCGTGGCGCGACGCCGCGGCGCGGGTGCACCTGCCGTACGACCGCGAGCTGGAGGTGCACCAGCAGTCGGCGGGCTTCACCGCGCACCAGGAGTGGGACTTCGCGAGCACCCCGCCGGACCACTATCCGCTGCTGCTGCACTTCCCCTATTTCGACCTGTACCGCCGGCAGGTCGTCAAGCAGGCCGACCTGATCCTGGCGATGCACTGGCGCGGCGACCGGTTCACGCCCGAGGAGAAGGCCCGCAACTTCTACTACTACGACCAGCGCACGGTCCGTGACTCCTCGCTGTCGGCCTCCACGCAGGCGGTCATGGCGGCCGAGGTCGGGCACGTCGACCTGGCCTTCGACTACCTCGGCGAGGCGGCCTTCGTCGACCTCTACGACCTGCAGCACAACGCCGGCGACGGCCTGCACATGGCCTCGCTCGCCGGCACCTGGGTGGCCCTCGTCGCCGGCCTCGGCGGCATGCGCGACTACGGCGGCGAGCTCTCGTTCATGCCGCGGCTGCCCGGCCGGCTCCACCGGCTGCGGTTCGCGATCACCTGCCACGGCACCGTGCTGCGGGTCACCGTCGGCCACCACGACGCCACGTACGAGATCAGCGACAGCGAGATGACCATCCGCCACCACGGTGAGCTGGTGACGGTCGTGCCGGGCAAGCCGGTGACGGTGCGCATCCCCGAGCCGAAGCCGCTCACTCCGCCGCCGGTGCCGCCACCCGGCCGGGCGCCGCGTCGGCGCCGGCGGCAAGGTTGAGTACGCTGGGGAGTCGTGAGCGTCACGAGCGTCTTCCCGCAACTCGAGCGACTGCTGCCGCGGATCAGCAAGCCGATCCAGTACGTCGGCGGTGAGCTCGGCGCGGTCGTCAAGGACTGGGACGCCGCGACCGTGCGGTGGGCGCTGTCGTATCCCGACGCCTATGAGGTCGGCCTGCCCAACCAGGGCGTGCAGATCCTCTACGAGGTGCTCAACGAGCAGCCTGACGTGCTCGCCGAGCGCACCTACACCGTGTGGCCCGACCTCGAGGCCCTCATGCGGGCCGAGGGCGTGCCGCAGTTCACCGTCGACGCTCACCGGCCGGTCCGGGCGTTCGACCTGTTCGGCGTGTCGTTCGCCACCGAGCTGGGGTACACCAACCTCCTCACGATGCTCGACCTCGCCGGGATCCCGCTCGACTCCCGCGACCGCGGCGACCGCGACCCGATCGTGGTGGCCGGTGGCCACGCCGCGTTCAACCCGGAGCCGATCGCCGACTTCATCGACGCCGCCGTGCTCGGCGACGGCGAGGAGGCGGTGCTGGAGATCACCGGCATCGTGCGCGAGTGGAAGTCCGAGGGCCGGCCGGGCGGCCGTGACGAGCTGCTCCTGCGGCTCGCGCGCACCGAGTCGGTGTACGTCCCGCGCTTCTACGACGTCGACTACCTGCCCGACGGCCGCATCCAGCGGGTCGTGCCGAACCGGGCCGACGTGCCGTTCCGGGTGCACAAGCGCACCACCATGGACCTCGACGCCTGGCCGTATCCCAAGCGGCCGCTCGTGCCGCTGGCCGAGACGGTGCACGAGCGCTACGCGGTGGAGATCTTCCGCGGATGCACCCGTGGCTGCCGGTTCTGCCAGGCCGGGATGATCACCCGGCCGGTGCGGGAGCGCAGCATCACGACCGTGGGGCAGATGGTCCGGCAGGGGCTGGAGTTCTCCGGCTTCCACGAGGTCGGGCTGCTGTCCCTGTCCTCGGCCGACCACTCCGAGATCGGTGACATGTGCTCGGGCCTGGCCCAGCAGTACGAGGGCACCAACGTCTCGCTGTCGCTCCCCTCGACGCGCGTGGACGCGTTCAACGTCACGCTCGCCCAGGAGCTCTCCCGCAACGGGCGGCGCACCGGCCTCACCTTCGCGCCGGAGGGCGGGTCGGAGCGGATCCGCCAGGTGATCAACAAGATGGTCACCGAGGAGGACCTGATCCGCACGGTCGTCACGGCGTACAGCAACGGCTGGCGGCAGGTGAAGCTCTACTTCATGTGCGGCCTGCCCACCGAGACCGACGACGACGTGCTCCAGATCGCCAAGCTGGCCCACGAGGTGATCCGGGCCGGCCGCTCGGCCACCGGCTCGCGCGACATCCGCTGCACCGTGTCCATCGGCGGGTTCGTGCCGAAGCCGCACACGCCGTTCCAATGGTCGGCGATGGCGGAGCCGGAGGTCATCGACCGGCGGCTCAAGCTGCTCAAGGACGCGATCAACGCCGACCGGTCGCTCGGCAAGGCGATCGGGTACCGCTACCACGACGGCGAGCCGTCGCTGGTCGAGGGCCTGCTCAGCCGCGGCGACCGCCGGGTCGGCGCGGTCATCCGCCGGGTCTGGGAAGAGGGCGGCCGCTTCGACGGCTGGTCCGAGCACTTCTCGTTCCGGCGCTGGGTGGACGCGGCCACCGCCGAGCTGCCGGCGTTCGGCGTCGACCTCGCCTGGTTCACCACGCGTGAGCGCGACCAGAACGAGGTCCTGCCCTGGGACCACCTCGACTCCGGGCTCGACAAGGACTGGCTCTGGCAGGACTGGCAGGACGCCCTCACCGGCTACGAGCAGGACGACTGCCGCTGGACGCCGTGCTTCGACTGCGGCGTCTGCCCGAGCCAGGACACCGAGATCCAGATCGGGCCCACGGGCAGGAAACTGCTGCCGCTCACTCCGGTGAGCACCGGGCTGCGGGTGCCGAATGCCTAAGCGTCAGCCCGAGAGCAACCAGGAGCCGGTCGTCCAGCGCGTCCGGCTGCGGTACGCGAAGCGCGGCCCCATGCGCTTCACGTCACACCGTGACTTCGCCCGCGCGTTCGAGCGGGCGCTGCTGCGGGCCAACGTCCCCATCGCCTACTCGCAGGGCTTCACCCCCCATCCGAAGGTCTCCTACGCCTCCGCTGCCCCGACCGGCGTGGCCAGCGAGGCGGAGTATCTCGAGATCGGCCTGCGGGCCGTCGTCGACCCGGCCGAGCTCCGGCTGGCCCTCGACGCGGCCCTCTCGCCCGGCCTCGACGTGCTGGAGGCCGTCGAGTCGCCGCTCAACGGCGGCGGCAGCCTGGCCGACCGGATCGACACGGCGGCCTGGTCGATCGAGCTGCCGGGGGTCGCCGTCCACGACGCCGAGGTCGCCGTGCGCGCGTTCCTCGACGCCGGGGAGGTGCTCGTCGAACGGCTCACCAAGCAGGGCCGCCGGACCTTCGACACGCGCGCGGCCGTGCTCCGGCTGGCCGTCGTGGAGCCGGATCCGACCCCCGCTGACCTACCTTCCGAGGTCACCGACATACCGTGTGCGATACTCGACCTTGTCGTGCGGCAGGGAACCCCGACCGTGCGACCCGACGATGTGCTGTCCGGCCTGCGCGTTGTGGCCGACCTGGAGCCGCCGGTCCCGCCTCGTGCGACCCGACTGGCTCAGGGCGTGCTGACTGAGCAGGGTGAACTCGTCGATCCGCTCGCCGCTCACGGCGAAGGGGACCGACCGGCGGCTGTCGTAGGAGCTTCGTCGCTGTAGTGGTCGACGATCCGCCAGGTGGCGGAGCGCCGGTCGCCGGCATCGAGGTTGGCAGACTTTCGGCGGATCGTCCGCGTCAGCGGAAACCTCCGCCGGCACAACATATATATGCGGTGCCGCCCGTGCGGCTGCGTGGCTGTGTTGCTACGCGCCCGGGAGCGCCAGAACTGGAGAACGTCCGCATGTTCGACAACGAGTCGGCAAGCGGCGAGGCCACCGGCGAGGAGCCGGTGGCAACTGCCGCAGCCAGCGAAGAAGAGACCGCCGCCCCGGTCCGCCGCACGCGTCGCCGGGCCACCAAGGCGACCGCGGCGGAGGCCGAGGCGCCCGCCGTGGCGGAGGCCGCAGCCGAGGAGGCTCCTGCCGAGGCTCCCGTCCGCGCCACGCGCCGCCGGCGCAAAGCCGTGGAACCGGTCGAAACGCCCGAAGAGGGCGAGTCCGGTCAGCAGGAGCTTCCCCTGGAGGAAGCGCCCGTGCCGGTGAAGGCCACCCGGACGCGGCGGCGCACCACGCGCGCCGTCGTCGAGGAGCCGGAGCCCGAGCCGGTGGCTGTCGTCGAGGAGCCCGTCGAGGAGGAGCCGGTCGAAGAGCCGGTCGCCGAGATCGCCGACCTCGTCGAGGCCGTCGAGGCCGTCGAGGAGGAGCCGCCGCCGGCCCGCCGGAGCCGCCGGGCCGCGCCCGTCCAGCTGCTGTTCATGCCCCCCGCCGAGCAGGTCGCGACGCCGGAGCCCGCCGCCGCCGCCGCGGAGCAGGAGGAGCTCGCCGCGGAGGAGGAGCCGGCCGGTCGCAGCCGCCGGCGCCGGGCCCGCCGGGTCACCGCCGAGGCTGAGCTCGCCGAGCCGGTGGAGGAGCCGGTCGAGGCCGAGGAGGCCGAGGCGGAGGCCGACGCCGACCTCGAGGACGAGGACGACGAGTTCGAGCCCGGCACCCGCCGGCGCCGCCGCCGTGGCCGCCGTGGCCGGGGCCGTGGCCGGGGCCCTGCCGGTGAGGGTGACGACGATCTCGACGCCGAAGCGGCCGAGGCCGACGAGGCGGCGGAGGCCGAGGCCGAGGCCACCGACGACGGTGAGGGTGACGAGGACGGCGAGGGCCTGACCCGCCGCCGCCGGCGGCGCCGCCGCAAGGGGGCCGCCGACGCCGACACCGGCGACGACCCGCACGTGGTCGTCAAGATCCGTGAGCCGCGCCCGGCCGCCCGCGAGCGCGACGAGGTCCAGGGCGTCTCCGGCTCGACCCGCCTGGAGGCCAAGCGCCAGCGCCGCCGCGACGGCCGCGAGCAGCGCCGCACCCGCCCGCCGATCCTGTCGGAGGCGGAGTTCCTGGCCCGCCGCGAGGCCGTCGACCGTCAGATGGTGATCCGGCAGAAGAACGACCGGACCCAGATCGCGGTGCTGGAGGACAAGGTGCTCGTCGAGCACTACGTCACCCGCGCGTCGTCGAGCTCGATGGTCGGCAACGTGTATCTCGGCCGGGTCCAGAACGTGCTGCCCAGCATGGAGGCCGCGTTCGTCGACATCGGCCGCGGCCGCAACGCCGTGCTCTACGCCGGCGAGGTCAACTGGGACGCGACCGGGCTCGAGGGCCGCACCCGCACCATCGAGCAGGCGCTGAAGTCCGGCGACTCGGTGCTCGTGCAGGTCACCAAGGACCCCATCGGCACCAAGGGTGCCCGGCTCACCAGCCACATCGCGCTGTCCGGCCGGCACCTCGTCTACGTGCCCAACGGCAACGCCTCCGGCATCAGCCGCAAGCTCTCCGACATCGAGCGCAAGCGCCTGCGCGACGTGCTGAAGAACCTCGTGCCCGACGGCGCCGGCGTCATCGTGCGCACCGCGGCCGAGGGCGCGTCCGAGGACGACCTCGCCCGCGACGTGAAGCGGCTGCAGGCGCAGTGGGAGGCGATCCAGGAGAAGTCGGGCAGCAGCAGCGCGCCCGCCCTGCTCTACGAGGAGCCCGAGCTCGTCGTCCGGGTCGTCCGCGACCTGTTCAACGAGGACTTCCGCGAGCTGGTGATCCAGGGCACCGACGCCTACGAGTCGGTCGAGCCATACCTGTCGCACGTGTCGCCCGACCTGGTCGACCGGGTCAGGCGCTACACCGGCACCAGCGACGTCTTCGCCGACCAGCGCATCGACGAGCAGCTGATCAAGGCGCTCGACCGGCGGGTCTTCCTGCCCTCCGGCGGCAGCCTGGTCATCGACCGCACCGAGGCGATGACCGTCATCGACGTCAACACCGGCAAGTACACCGGCGCCGGCGGCAACCTCGAGGAGACGGTCACCCGCAACAACCTCGAGGCGGCCGAGGAGATCGTGCACCAGCTCCGGCTGCGCGACCTGGGCGGCATCATCGTCATCGACTTCATCGACATGGTCCTGGAGTCCAACCGCGAGCTGGTCCTGCGCCGGCTGACCGAGTGCCTGGGCCGCGACCGGACCAAGCACCAGGTCACCGAGATCACCTCATTGGGCCTGGTCCAGATGACCCGCAAGCGGGTCGGTCAGGGCCTGCTGGAGGCGTTCAGCGAGACCTGCGAGGTGTGCAAGGGCCGCGGCCTGATCATCCACACCGAGCCGATCCCGGAGAAGCGCAGCGGCGGCGGTGGCGGTGGCAACGGTCACGGCCACGCGGTCGCGAAGGTGGCCTCCGCCACGGTGACCAGCGGCGTCGAGGAGGCCGACGCTCCGGCGCCGCGCAGCCGCCGGGGCCGCCGTCGCGGCGGCGCGGCCGTCGCGGAGGACGCCGTCGACACCATCGAGGCCGAGGAGGCCGAGGAGGCCGTCGACGCCGCGCACGTGGTCGAGGACGCCGCGGAGGAGGCGGAGTTCACGCCGATCGCCTCCGAGGACGACCCCGACAACGTCGACGAGGACGAGGACGAACCGGCGGGCAACGGTGCCCGGCGGCGCACTCGCCGGGGTGGCGTCCGCCGGCGGACCCGCCCCTGATTTGGGGAGTACGCCAGGGATGGCGTACTCTCACTAGAGCGCACTTTCGTGCGCAGGGTCTTTTGCGTGCCTGTAGCAAGCAGGCAACGCGTCCGACCAACCCGCCAGTAGCTACGACAGGAGTCCGCGTCCCATGTACGCGATCGTCAAGACCGGCGGCAAGCAGTACAAGGTCGCCGAGGGCGATGTGATCGAGGTCGAGAAGCTCGCGGGCGAGCCGGGTGACGCGTTGACGCTGTCCGCCGTCCTGCTTGTCGACGGTGAGGATCTCATCACCGACGCGGCCAAGCTTGCCAATGCTGCGGTGACAGCTGAGCTTGTTGCGCACACCAAGGGTCCGAAGATCCGGATCCACAAGTTCAAGAACAAGACCGGCTACCACAAGCGCCAGGGTCACCGTCAGCCGCTGACCCAGGTCAAGGTCACCGGCATCTCCACCGGGAAGTAGGGCAAGCGCGATGGCACACAAAAAGGGTGCGTCCAGCTCGCGGAACGGGCGCGACTCCGCCGCCCAGCGGCTCGGCGTGAAGCGGTTCGGCGGCCAGCTGGTCAACGCCGGCGAGATCATCATCCGCCAGCGCGGCACCAAGTTCCACCCGGGCGACCTGGTCGGCCGCGGCGGCGACGACACGCTCTTCGCGCTCGCCGCGGGGCACGTGACGTTCGGCCTCAAGCGGGGCCGCAAGACGGTCAGCATCACGCCCGCTGAGGGCTGAGTTTCTCTTCCGGGCGGCGGGCCGGGCGCACTGAGCGCCGGGCCCGCCGTTTCCGTTTGCACCTGAAGGAGCGTTCTTTCCGTGACCACGTTTGTTGACCGGGCCGTGCTGCACGTCAAGGCGGGCGACGGCGGTCACGGCTGCGTGTCCATCCACCGCGAGAAGTTCAAGCCCTTCGGCGGGCCCGACGGGGGTGACGGCGGACACGGCGGCAGCGTCAAGCTGATCGTCGACCCCGGCGTGCACACCCTGCTCGACTTCCACTTCCACCCGCACCAGAAGGCCCGCAACGGCCACGGCGGGGCCGGGAACGACCGCGACGGGGCCAACGGCGAGTCGCTGGAGCTGCGGGTGCCCGACGGCACCGTCGTGCAGAGCCTCGACGGCGAGATCATCGCCGACCTCGTCGGGGCCGGCACCGAGCTGGAGCTCGCCCGCGGCGGCCGCGGCGGGCGGGGCAACGCCTCGCTGGCCAGCACCCGCCGCAAGGCGCCGGGCTTCGCCGAGCTGGGCGAGCCGGGCGAGCAGATCGACGTCGTCCTGGAGCTCAAGAGCGTCGCGGACGTCGGGCTGGTGGGCTTCCCGTCGGCCGGCAAGTCGTCGCTCATCGCGTCCATGTCGGCGGCCCGGCCGAAGATCGCCGACTACCCGTTCACGACGCTCGTGCCCAACCTGGGCGTGGTGCAGGCCGGCGACAACACCTACACGGTCGCCGACGTGCCGGGGCTCATCCCGGGGGCGGCGACCGGCAAGGGGCTGGGGCTGGAGTTCCTCCGGCACATCGAGCGCACCGCGATCCTGGTCCACGTCGTCGACACGGCGGCGCTGGAGACCGACCGCGACCCGGTGTCGGACATCGCGGCGATCGAGGCGGAGCTGGCCGCGTACGGCGGGCTGGAGGACCGGCCGCGCATCGTCGCGCTGAACAAGGTCGACGTGCCCGACGGCCGCGACCTTGCCGACATCATCCGGCCCGAGCTCGAGCAGCAGGGCTACCCCGTGTACTACGTCAGCGCCGTGTCCCGGGAGGGCCTGCGCGAGCTGACGTTCGCCATGTCGGAGCTGGTCGAGCAGCAGCGCAAGGCGGCGCCCCCGCCGGAGCGCACCCGGATCGTCATCCGGCCGGTCGCGGTCGACGACAGCGGCTTCACGATCGGCCGGGACGGCGAGGGCGTCTTCGTGGTCAAGGGCGGCGCCCCGGAGCGGTGGGTGCGCCAGACCAACTTCGACAACGACGAGGCCGTCGGCTATCTTGCCGACCGCCTGGCCCGGCTGGGGGTCGAGGAGGCCCTGAGGAAGGCCGGCGCGAGTCCCGGCGACCCCGTTCGCATCGGCGCTCGTGAATTCGACTGGCAGCCGGAGCACTTCGCCGACGCCGAGTACGTCCCGGGCAACCGGGGCACCGACTACCGCATCGAGGAGCAGTCGAAGCGGGTCGGCGCGGCCGAGCGCAAGGCCCTGCGCAAGGCCCGCCGGGTGCCGTTCGAGCAGCAGGAAGGGCAGCCGGAGGTGCGGCTGGACGGGCGGCTGGAAGTTTCACCCGGAGATGGGCCGGACGGCGACGACTTTTAACCCTTCGTGCAACGGAAATCGCTGGTCAGGTGAAACCTCCGGGAAATCCGGGTTGCGTACCGTCGCTCCATGCTGATCGAGCAACGTCCATCGGGCGACTCGGAGGTGATCGCGCTCGTCGTCGACCAGCAGGTCGAACTACGCACGCGCGACGGTGGCCGGGACGGCCACGTGTACTCGGTCGACCCGGCCGCGCGCTATCTGGTCGCGGTCGTCGGCGGTGACGCGGTCGCCTGCGGGGCGATCCTGGCGGTCGACATCGACACCGCGGAGGTCACCCGGCTCTACGTGCGCCCGGCGTACCGTGGCCGCGGCCTCGCCCGGCGGATGCTGGCCGCGCTGGAGGACTTCGCCGCCTCCCGCGGGCACCGGGTGCTCCGCCTGGAGACGGGCGTCACCTCGCCCGACGCGATCTCGCTGTTCCTGGCCGCGGGCTATCGGCCGATCCCGCGCTTCGGTCCGTACGTCAAGCTGGAGGCGAGCCGCTGCTTCGAGAAGCGGTTCGACGACGGCAACCGCGAGGTGCGGGTGATCCGCCGCGCCGTGGCCGACGAGGAGGTCGCCGAGCTGATGGCCGCGGCCGAGAACGAGTCGGCCGGGCGGTACGGCGAGGCCGGCCGGCGCCGGTTCCCGCTCGGCCCGAACGCCCGGTTCGTGCTGGCCACCGTCGACGGCGTCCCGGCCGGCTGCGGCGCGCTCCAGCCGCTCGACGACCAGACCGCCGAGATCAAGCGCATGTACGTGCGGCCGGCCCACCGCGGTAACGGCATCGCCCGGCGCGTCCTGGCCGCCCTGGAGGACCTCGCGACGGGTTCGCACTACCGGGTGGTCCGCCTGGAGACGGGGCCACGCCAGCCCGAGGCCATCCGTTTGTACGAATCGGCCGGATACCAGCCGATTCCACCGTATGGACCGTACGTCCACAGCCCGCTCAGCCTGTGCTACGAAAAACTCGTCATCGCCCCCGAGCCCATCGCCTCTGAGCTCGCATGAGGCTATCGTCGGGCCGGTGGGCATCCTCGAACGGCTGACCCGACCGTCCCGGTCACCCCGGGAACGATTCGCCGACCAGGTGCTGGCCGAGCTCCGCCGGATCGGCGTCCACGACGCCGAGTTCCGTCCGACGCAGTTCGCGATCGTGTGCGAGTGCGGGCAGGACGTGCACAGCTGGCTCTTCCTGGCGAAGGCCTTCAGCCAGTACCAGCGAAGTCCGGGCGACAAGAAGCAGTTCGTGCGCGAGTTCGTGGCACACAGCCTGGCACCGCCGGCACAACCGGCGTCGTTCGCCGAGGCGCTGCCCCGGCTGCGCATCGCGCTGCGCCACGCCGCCCGGGGCACCCGCACGCTGCGCCGGCCCGCGCTGCCGGACCTCGACGAGGTCGTGCTCTGCGGCGACGTCCCGCTCGACGTCGACACGCCGGCCCGTTGGGGCGTCGGCGTGGAGGACATCTTCACGGCGGCGCACGACCGGACCCTCGCGCGGGCGGAGCTGCCCGCCTCGGCTGCCCTGTTCGGTCCGTCGGTACTGCACGTGCCGGACTACGACGAGGAGCAGCTGGTCTCCTGGGTCCTCCTGGACGGCTGGCTCGCGGAGCTGGACGAGCAGGTCGGGGGCCGGGCCGTCGCGTTCCTGCCGAGCACGGTGATGCTGCTGATCTGCGCCGACGAGCCGAGGCTCGTCGAACAGCTCTACGAGCTGGCCGCCGACGAGTACGCGCGCACCGCCCGGCCGCTGTCCCCGATGGCGTACACCACCGACGACGAGGGCCGCGTCGTGCCGTTCGCGCCGGCGTCCGGCCACCCGGCCTACCCGGCCGCGGCCCGGGCCCGGCGCCGCCTGGCCACCGACGTGGCCGAGCACCAGCGCCGCACGCTGGGCGACCCGCGGCTCGCCGAGTCGACCCTCGCGGCCCGGGCCGACGGCACGACGTTCACCGCGGCGGTGTGGCCGGTCGGCTCGCCGGCGCTGCTGCCCCGGGTCGACTTCGTGGGCGTGGCGGTCACCGGCGAGCGGACCTTCTACGTGCCGTGGGCGCTGCTGGTCGAGGCGGACCTGCTGGTCGAGGAGATCGACTTCCGGCCGGGCCGCTTCAGCGCGGTACCCCGGCCGTCGGCGGCGTCGCTGGGCTACCTGCGCGAGCGCGCCGTCCGGCTGTGAGGCCCAGCGCCGCCCGCAGCCGCAGGACCGTCGCGTCCGCCCGCTCGGCGGCCCGCTCGGCCCCGTCGCGCAGGACCTGCTCGACGTCGTGTTCGTCCAGTTCGCGGTACCGTCGCTGGATGGGCTCCAGGGTCGCGACGACCGCGTCGGCCACCGCGGCCTTGAGCTCGCCGTAGCCGCGGAAGTCGCGCCGGGGCTCGCCGGTGCACGCCTCCAGGATGTCGAGCAGGTTCGACACGCCCGGCTTGCGGTCCGGGTCGTGGACGACCTCGGTGCCGTCGTCGGTGACCGCTCGCATGATCTTGCGGCGCAGCGCGTCGGGCGGGTCCAGCAGGAAGAGCACGCCGGCCGTGGAGGCGTTGGTCTTGCCCATCTTGGCCGTCGGCGTCGCCAGGTCGGCCACGCGGGCGGCCACCGCGGGGTGGACGGCCTCGGGGACGGTGAAGATTGGGCCGTACCGCTCGTTGCAGCGGATCGCCAGGTCGCGGGTCAGCTCCACGTGCTGGCGCTGGTCGCGGCCCACGGGCACCTCCGCGATGTCGTGCAGCAGGATGTCGGCGGCCATGAGCACCGGATAGGTGAGCAGCGAGAGCCGTGAGCCGCTGCCGCCGCCCTTCTCCTTGAACTGGATCATCCGGTGTACCTCCCCGTAGCCCGCGACACACTCCAGCAGGTAGTGCAGCTCGGCGTGGGCGGGCAGGTCGGACTGGCGGTACAGGATCGTGCGGGCCGGGTCGACGCCGGCCGCGAGCAGCAGGCCGGCCACCTCCGTCGATCGCTCCCGCAACTCGGCGGGGTCGTGGCGGACGGTGAGCGCGTGCAGGTCGGCGATGAACGCCACGGTCGGCTCGTGCTGGCCGGCGACGACCGGGCGCACGGCGCCGACGTAGTTGCCGAGCTGGAGCCGGCCGGTGGGCTTGAAGCCGGAGATGCGCCGCTTGGACATGATGGCTTCCCTTCGGGGGAGTCAGGGGCCGCCGGGATCCACGCGGTGCACGACAAAATGACCGCCCGGACCGGGCGGCCTGTGTGCGTGGGGATTTCGTGCGTGCGAATGCGCGAGTGTGGCCGCCCCTAACGGGCGCGCCAGCTGTTCAGCGTCGTCGTACGCACGTCACCACGGTAGCACCGATGCTTCCGGAGGGTCCTGGTGAGGGTTATGTCGGCATATGTCGGAGCCGCGGCTGGCCCCCGCTCTGGCCCCTCCCAAGCCGCTGTTTCTGGTGTTGGCTGGCTGGAAGCGATGCCGATCGGCGGGGGAGGAACGACAGTGAGTGACAGGTCCTGGTTGCGGCTCGACTGTCCGGTGTGCGGGGGATGGCTCGGGCTGCCCGACGGGGTGCCGCGGGGGGCCGCCGCGCAGCGGGCGGCCCGGCGGATCGACGCGTTCGCGCACCGGCACCGCGCCTGCGGGCGGGTGACGCGATGAGGCTGCGGCAGTTCCGGCTGGTGGTGGCCGGGGACATCACGGAGGAGCGGGCCGACCGGCTGCTGTGGCGGGCGGTCGACGCCTGCGTGGAGGCGGGGCCGGACGGCGCCGGCTGGGTGGCGTTCGACCGCCCGGCGCCGACGCTCGTGGACGCGGTGGTCGCCGGCGTCCGCGACCTCGACGCCGCGGGGCTCGTGCCCGACCGCGCGACCGGCGACGACCCGCTGGTCACGGTCGAGACGGTCGCCGAGCGGGTGGGGCGGCCGGCCGAGGTGGTGCGCGGGTGGGCGCTCCCGCCGCCGGTCGGGCCGCACCCCCGGCGGCCGGTGTTCGACTGGCCCGCGGTGATGGGGTGGCTGGTGCGCCACGAGGATTACCTGGTGCCCGACGACGACGCCACGCTGGAGGCGGTCACGCTGGCCCTGCGCGTGCGCACCCTGGCGCCGCGCGTCGACCGGCTGGAGCCGATCCGGTCCCTGCTCTATCCCTGAGCCTGCACGTCGAACTCGCCGTCCTTGGCGCCGAGCACGAACGCGTCCCACTCGTCCTGGGTGAAGACCAGGACCGGGCTGTCGGGATCGGCGCCGTTGCGCAGGCCGATGAGGTCGTCGACGAAGGCGACCTCGACGCGACTGCCGTGGCTTCCGCCGGGCGCGGAACGCCACTGCGCGCGGGAGCTGTCGAACTCGCCCTTCGGGTGAGGCAGCGTCATGGCCGTAACGCTACACGCGGGAGGCCGGACCGGTGCCCCGGGCGCCGGTCCGCCGACCCCGTCCGGGTGACGTCCAGATGAACCGTACCGATCATTACGATGCGGTGATGCGCGTGGGCATCATGGGCGGGACGTTCGACCCGATCCACCACGGCCACCTGGTCGCGGCGAGCGAGGTGGCCGACCGGTTCGGGCTCGACGAGGTGGTCTTCGTGCCCACCGGGGAGCCGTGGCAGAAGGACGACCTCAGCGTCAGCCCGGCCGAGGACCGGTACCTCATGACGGTGATCGCCACCGCCTCCAACCCGCGCTTCACCGTGAGCCGCGTCGACATCGACCGCGGTGGTCCCACGTACACCGTGGACACGCTGCGGGACCTGCGGCGGGTCTACGGTACCGATGCGGAGATGTTCTTCATCACCGGCGCCGACGCGCTGGGCAAGATCCTGTCCTGGAAGGACGCCGACGACCTGTTCTCGCTGGCCCACTTCGTCGGCGTGACGCGGCCCGGCTTCGACCTCAGCGCCGAGCACCTGCCGGCCGACACGGTCAGCCTGATCCAGGTGCCGGCGATGGCGATCTCCTCGACGGACTGCCGGCGGCGGGTCGAGGCGGGTCAGCCGGTCTGGTATCTGGTGCCGGACGGTGTGGTGCAATACATCAATAAGCGGGGTTTGTACCGAAAAGTCGGCAACAACTGACGGGCGTTCTGTCGTACCTCCGTGAGAGGCTAGAAACAGCCCGGAGAGCCGGGACCGAACGACGAAGGGAGACCGGTGCCCGCCACCGAGCGTGCCCGCGAGCTGGCGCTCACCGCTGCCCAGGCGGCCGCCGACAAGAAGGCCGAAGACATCGTCATCCTCGACGTGGCCGACCAGCTGGTCATCACCGACGCGTTCCTGGTGGCCTCGGCGCCCAACGAGCGTCAGGTCCTGTCGATCGTCGACGCGATCGAGGAGCGCCTGCTGGAGCTGCCCGAGAAGGCCAAGCCCGTCCGCCGTGAGGGCGAGCGGGGCGGCCGCTGGGTCCTGCTGGACTACATCGACATCGTCGTGCACGTCCAGCACACCGAGGAGCGCGAGTTCTACGCCCTCGACCGGCTGTGGAAGGACTGCCCGGTCATCGAGTTCGTCGACCGCGACCTGCCCGCCACCGCATGACGCTGCTGATCCTGTGGCGGCACGGCCAGACCGCGTGGAACGCTGCCGGCCGTGTCCAGGGCCAGACCGACACACCGCTGTCCGACCTCGGCGCCCAGCAGGCGCGGGCGGCGGCGCCCCGGCTGGCCGCCCTCAAGCCGACCGTCCTCATCGCCAGCGACCTGCGGCGGGCCGCCGACACGCAGGCCGCCCTGGAGGCGCTGGTCGGGCTGCCGGTGCGGCACGACGCGCGGCTGCGTGAGCGCAGCTTCGGCCGCTGGGAGGGCCTGACCCACGCCGAGATGATCGCCGGGTGGCCGGAGGCGTTCGAGCGCTGGAGACGCAGCGAGCCGGTCGGCGACGCGGACGTCGAGGAGGTCGACGCCCTCGGCAAACGCACCGCGACCGCGCTGCAGGAGGCCGTCGACGAGGCCCCCGGCGACGCCGTGATCGTGGCCGCCACGCACGGCGCCGCGGCCCGCTACGCGACGTGTGCGCTGCTCGGCTGGCCGGCCGAGTTCGCCCCGACGCTCGGCGCGCTGCACAACTGTCACTCCACGCACCTGCTGTTCGACGACGTGCGGGGTTGGCAGCTGCTCGCGCACAACGTGCCGTAGCCTCGGAGGAACCCCCCGGTGCACCGTGACGTCAGAGGGACCATGAAGCTTCGGTTCGCCGTACTGCCCGTCCTCGCCGCGCTGGCGCTGGCCGGTTGCGCCTCGCCCGACGCCACGGACTCCGCCGGGGCGCCGTCGTCGTCATCTCCCGCGTCGTCTCCCGCGGCCGCCTCGCCGTCGGTGGTGCCCGCGGAGTCGCTCAGCGGCACGATCACCGTCACCGGCGAGGTCAAGGACGGCGTCGAGGCCGGGTGCGTGCTGCTCTCGACCGCCGACAAGACGTATCTGCTGCTCGGGGGCGATCGCTCGAAGTACCGCGGCGGCACCAGGCTCACCGTGACGGGGGTCCTGCAGCCGGGCATGGCCAGCACCTGCCAGCAGGGCACGCCGCTCCAGGTGGTGTCGATCAAGGAAGGCTGAGCCGCGCGCTCAGGTCGATCCGCTACGGTGCCGTCATGACCGGCCCACACCCCGCCGTCGCCGTGGTCACCGACTCGACCGCCTACCTGCCGCCCGACCTGGCCGGCAACCTGACCGTCGTCCCGCTCGCCGTGGTCGTCAACGGCGTGACCGGGCTCGACACCGTGGACATCGACGCGGCCACGGTCGCCGACGCCCTCAACGCGCGGCGCGTGGCCGTGACGACGTCCCGCCCGTCCCCCGAGGCCTTCTCCGAGGTGTACCGCGACCTGCTCGACGGCGGCGCCTCGTCGGTGCTGTCCGTGCACCTCTCCGCGCGGCTGTCGGGCACGTTCGACGCGGCGGTCCTGGCCGCGTCCGCCTTCGACGGGCGCGTCGAGGTCATCGACACCCAGTCCACCGGCATGGGCCTGGGCTTCCCGGCCGTCGCCGCCGCGTCCGCCGCGGCCGCGGGCGGGACGCTCGCCGAGGTCCGCGAGGCCGCGCTGGCCGCGGTGGGCCGCACCACGACGCTCTTCTACGTCGACACCCTCGAGTTCCTGCGCCGCGGCGGCCGCATCGGCGCGGCGGCGGCCCTGCTCGGCACGGCCCTGTCGGTGAAGCCGATCCTGCACACGACC
Organism: Dactylosporangium sp. NPDC005572; assembly: GCF_040605515.1. Lineage (NCBI taxonomy): Bacteria > Bacillati > Actinomycetota > Actinomycetes > Micromonosporales > Micromonosporaceae > Dactylosporangium > Dactylosporangium sp. NPDC005572. Next base: position 23,195 of record NZ_JBEXCY010000072.1, read on the forward strand.
GACCAGGGCGTGGTCGTGCGCGAGAAGGTCCGCACGGCGAGCCGGGCGCTGGCCCGGCTGGTGGACATCGCGGCCGAGTCGGCCGGACCGTCCGAGGTGGACGTGGCGGTGCATCACCTGGCCGCGCCGGACCGGGCGGACGCGCTGCTCACGACGCTGAAGGAGCGCCTGGGCGGGCAACTGCGCGCCGCGTACCTCACGGAGGTCGGCGCGGTCGTCGGCGCGCACGTGGGGCCGGGCATGGTGGCCGTGGTGGTGTACCGGACGGCGTAATCCACAAGGGCCTCGTTATCCACAGATCCGGGGTTCGGGGCGGGCGGGTGGTACGCGTGGGCGCCTACGGTGCCGGGCATGAGGCGCTCTGGCGAGACTGACGACGCTGCCGCCCGGGTGGTCGGCCTGCCCCCGGACCCGGACGACGACCTGGCGTATCCGTGGGACGCCACGTTCCGCCCTCCGCCGCACGGCGCGTATCCGGCCGCGTCGCAGGCCTTTCCCGCCACGTCGCGCGCCTCTCCGGCCGCCGACTTCGGGTTGGGCGCCTTTCCCGACGAGCGGCGTGGCGGGGATGGGCCGCGCGGCATCCCCGGTGACGCCGATGACGGCTTTCCTGTCGGGGGGCTGGGCGCTGTTTCCGCCGACGGCTTTCCGGTCGCGGCGCGCGGGGGTGGCGGGCTGGCCGCGTTCGATCCGCGGCGGCCCGGGGTGCGGGTGCTGGCCGTCATCGCCGCCGCGGTGGTCGCGGCGGCCGCGTTCTATGCCTGGCACTCCCGGCCGCGGGTGACGCCGGCGCCGGAGGTGGCCGCCTCGACCGTGGCCCCGGCCCAGCCCTCGTCCTCCCCGGCGCTGCTGGTCGTCTCCGTCACCGGCAAGGTCAACCGGCCCGGCCTGGTCCGCCTCCCGGCCGGCGCCCGGGTCGCCGACGCCATCGAGGCCGCGGGCGGCGCGCTGCCGGGCACCGACCTGACCGGCCTCAACCTGGCCCGCAAGCTCATCGACGGCGAGATGGTCGCGGTCGGCGTCCCGCAACCCCCGGGCGCCGCCGCCCCGACCGGCGCCACGGCCGGCGGCCTCGTCAACCTCAACACGGCCACGGCGGCCGAGCTCCAGACCCTGCCGGGCATCGGCGAAGTGCTGGCCCAGCGCATCATCGAGTTCCGCGAGGCCCACGGCGGCTTCCGCGCGGTCGCCGACCTGCGCAAGGTGGAGGGGATCGGCGACGCGAAGTACCAGCAGTTGAAGGACCGGGTCACCGTATGACCCACGACTTCCGCCTGGCCGGCGCCGCCCTCGGCGCCTGGTCGTCCGCCCTGGCCGCCCTGTTCCTCCCCGCATCCGCGTCCTGGTGCAGCGCGATCGCGGCCCTGCTGCTGGCCGCCGCCTGCCCGCACCTCCTCCGCCCACGCCACGCGCCCGCCGGGACGGCTCCCCGCGCCGCTCCGGACCCGGCCTCCGACCATCGCGGCGAGGCCTCCCACCAAGCTCCCGGCTCGGCCCTTCATCGCGGTTCGGCCTCCCGCCAAGCCCCGGGCTCCGCCCCCCATCGCGGCTTGGCTTCTCATTCCCATCCCGGCGCGGCCTCCCGCCACGTCCCCAACCCGCCTTCCCGCCCGTCTTCTCCCCACCAGCCTCGCAAGCCGGCGGGGCGCGCCGCTTTCCTCCGCGGCCGGCTTGAGCGGGCGCGGTGGATCATCGCGGCCGCGCTGCTCGGGGTCGCGTGCGGGGCCGCCGCGACCGCGGCCCGGGTGGGGGAGCGGGACGCGCAGCCGCTCGCCGGGCTGGTCGCGGCGCGGGCGAACGTCCACTTCGGACTGGCGATCGCCGACGATCCGCGGCTCGGGCGGGCGACCGTCGGGCGGGACGCGACCGTGGTCGTGCCGGCGCGGCTGGCCTGGGTGGCGACCGACGACGGTGCCCGGGTCGATGTCGGCGCCCGGGTGCTGGTGCTCGCCAGCGACCGGGCCTGGCTCGGGCTGCTGCCCGGGCAGTCCGTCGACGGGGTGGGGCGGCTCGGGCCGGCCGGCGGCGGGGACCTTGCCGCGGCGATCCTCTCGGCGAACGGGGCACCCGCACGGGTCGCCCGGGCGCCGTGGGTGCAGCGGGCCGCCGGGCTGCTGCGCGACGGGCTGCAGCGGGCCTGCGCGCCGTTGCCGGACGAGCCCGGCGGGCTGCTGCCGGGGCTCGTCGTCGGCGACACCAGCCGGCTCGACCCGGCGCTCGCCGACGACTTCCGGGCCACCGGGCTCACGCACCTGACCGCGGTGTCCGGGGCGAACCTCGCGATCGTCGCCGGGCTGATGCTCATGGTCGTGCGGTGGTGCCGGGCCGGGCCGCGGGTGGCGGCGGTCGTGTGCGTGCTGGCGCTGGCCGGGTTCGTGATCCTGGTGCGGCCCTCGCCGAGCGTGCTGCGGGCCGCGGCGATGGGCGGGCTGGCGCTCGTCGCGCTCGCGCTCGGGCGGCCGCGGGCGGCGCTGCCGGCGCTGGCGGCCGGCGTGCTGGTGCTCGTCGTGGCCGATCCCGCGCTGGCGGTCGACGCCGGGTTCGCGCTGTCGGTGCTCGCCACCGGCGGGCTGGTGCTCGTCGCGCCGCGCTGGGCGGCGGCGCTGACCGCGCGAGGGGTGCCGGCGGTCGCGGCGGAGGCGCTCGCGGTGCCGGCCGCCGCGCAGGCCGCCTGCGCGCCGGTCATCGCGGCCATCTCGGCGTCGGTCAGCCTGACCACGATCCCGGCGAACCTGCTGGCGGCGCCCGCCGTCGCGCCGGCCACGGTGCTGGGGGTCTGCACCGCGGTACTGTCGCCGCTCCTTCCGACCCTGGCGGCCTTCACCGCGTGGGTGGCGTCCTGGCCGGCGCGGTGGCTGGTGGCCATCGCACACCTGGGGGCCGACGTGCCGGCCGGCGTGGTGCCGTGGCCCGGCGGCGTGTTCGGCGGGGTGCTGCTGGGGGTGCTGCTCGGGGTACTGCTGCTGGCGGCGCGGCGGCCGGCGGCCCGGCGGCTCGTGGCGGTCGTCGCGGCCGCCGCGGTGCTCGGCGCGGCACCCGTGCGGCTGCTCGCCGGCGGGTGGCCGCCGCCGGGCTGGCTGGTGGTGGCGTGCGACGTCGGGCAGGGCGACGCGCTGGTCGTGGCGGCCGGGGAGGGCTCCGCGATCGTCGTCGACACCGGACCCGAGCCGGAGGCCGTCGACGGCTGCCTGCGCCGGCTCGGCGTGCGGCACGTGCCGCTGCTGGTGCTCAGCCACTTCCACGTCGACCACATCGGCGGGCTGGACGGCGCGCTGCGGGGGCGTACCGTCGACCGGCTGCTGCTGCCGCCGTTCCCGGAGCCGGCGGCGGGGCGCTCGGCCGTGCTCAAGCGGCGGCTGCCGGCGGCCGAGGCGAGCGCTGGGCTGGTGGTCACCGCGGGCGCGGCCCGGCTGGCCGTGCTCGGGCCGGTGCACGCGGTGACCGGCACCCGCTCCGACGCCAACAACAACTCGCTGGTGCTGATGGTGACGACTGCCGGGGTACGGGTGCTGCTCACCGGGGACGCGGAGACCGAGGAGCAGGCGGGCCTGGTGGAGGCGGGCGGGGCCGGTGCGTTGCGGGCCGACGTGCTCAAGGTCGCGCACCACGGCAGCGCCTATCAGGATCAGCGGTTCCTGGACGCCGTCGGGGCGCGGATCGCGCTGGTGAGCGTCGGGAAGGACAACGACTACGGGCATCCGTCGGCGGTCGTGCTGGCCCGGCTGACGCGCGGCGGCGCGCGGATCGTGCGTACCGACGAGGTCGGCGACGTCGCCGTCGTCGGCGCGGCCGGGCGGCTCGGGATCGTGACACGATGAGTGCCGTGACCGCCTCGAACCTTCCCCACCTGCGCCTGGTGATCGGCGACGAAGAGCTGCTCGTCTCGCGGGCCGTCAGCGACACGATCGACGCCGCCCGGGCCGAGGACCCGGACACCGAGGTGCGGCGGCGGGCCGGCGGTGAGCTGGTCGCCGGTGAGCTCGCCGAGATGCTGAGCCCGTCCTTGTTCGGCGGCCGGCGGGTGATCGTGATCGAGGACGGGCAGGACACGAAGAAGGACGTGATCGCGGCCCTCGTCGGGTACGCGGGGTCGCCCGAGGACGACGTCGTGCTCGTCGTCACCCATGCCGGCGGGGCCAAGGGCAAGGCGCTCGCCGACGGGTTCAAGGCCGCCGGGGCCGACGTCGTGACCGCGATGAAGATCTCCAAGCACCGCGAGCGGGTCGACTTCGTCCGCAACGAGATCCGCCGGCAGGGCGGCAAGATCGGCGAGGACGCCGCCGAAGCGCTGCTCGCGGCCGTCGGCAACGACCTGCGGGACCTGGTCGCGGCCTGTTCGCAGCTCGTCGCCGACACCGGCGGGCGGATCGACACCGCGACGGTCTCGCGGTACTACAAGGGCCGCGCCGAGGTGTCCGGCTTCACCGTCGCCGACGCCGTGATGGTGGGCGACGCGGCCGGTGCGCTGGAGGCCCTCCGGTGGGCGCTGCACGTCGGCGTCGACCCGGTGCCGATCGCCGACGCGATCGCGGACGGTGTTCGCACCGTCGCGCGGGTGGCCGCCGCCGGCAAGGGGAGCGCATATCAACTCGCCGGAAGTCTGGGAATGCCTCCGTGGAAGGTGGAACGCGCGCAGCGCCAGGCCCGTGGCTGGACGGCCGAGGCGCTCGTTGATGCCATGCGGGCGGCGGCTGAGTGCAACGCCGCCGTGAAGGGCGGATCCGACGACCGCGGCTACGCGCTCGAGCGGGCGGTGTTCGCCGTGGTCACAGCGCGCGGCGGCGGAACGGGACGATGACGACGAGCAGCGTGACGGCCGCCCGGTAGCCGCCGGCCAGGCCGACTCGGCGAACGTTGGTGGACGCCGCGCCAGCTGACCGGCGTCCGGTTGGCCGGACGCCGGTCGGCGTCGGTGCAACCCGCCGTTGAGGGCTTGCCCATGATCAAGGGAAACATCTGGTCGCTATGACAGCCAGATGTTTCCCTTGATCTTGGGCGAGCGGCCGCGGTGGCGGCGCGGCGCATGCGAAAGCGCCGCCACTCGAATGGGAGGGCGGCGCTTTTCGCGGGCAAGAAGCGTCAGGCGGAGGTCAGGGCGCTGAGCTTCTTGGTGATGGCCGACTTGCGGTTGGCGGCCTGGTTCTTGTGGATCACGCCCTTGCTGGCGGCCTTGTCCAGCTTGCGGGAAGCGTCACGAAGCAGCGCGTTGGCCGTGTCGGTGTCACCGGCGGCGGTCGCCTCGTGGAACTTGCGGATGGCCGTCTTCAGCGACGACTTGACCGACTTGTTGCGCAGGCGGCGCTTCTCGTTCTGCCGGTTGCGCTTGATCTGGGACTTGATGTTCGCCACGCGACAGCCTCGTCTGATAGCTCGTAATCGGGTTTTCTCGGCGCAAGCAACAGGGACGCGTCACCTTGCGCGATGAATCAGGCTACCAGGTCCCACCCCGGCCAGCCAAAACGGGCCCTACAGGGCGCTGCCCTTCTTGTACTGGTCCCAGGGGAGCTCCCAGTCGGTCCAGCCGTCGCCGTACTTCACCCGGGCCTCGGTGTTCTTCACGATCACCGGGTCGCCGATGTGGGTGATGCCGTACAACCACTGGGCGAGCTCCAGCGAGATGTTCACGCAGCCGTGGGAGACGTTGCGCTTGCCCTGGTCCTTGACCGACCACGGGGCGGCGTGGATGTACTGGCCGCTCCACGTGATGCGCTGCGGGAACTGGACCTTGGTGCGGTAGCCCTCGCCGGAGTCCACCGGGACGCCGTAGGTCGACGAGTCGAACCACTCCCACTCGTTCTTGACCATCACGATGAAGCTGCCGCTGTCCGACGGGCTGCTCGCCTTGCCCAGGGAGACGGGCATCGTCTTGAGCAGGACGCCGTCCTCGGTCACCGTCATCTGCTTGGTCGCGTTGTCGACCTCCATGATGAGCTTCTTGCCCACGGAGGCGTCGACGGTCAGGTCCTTCTCGCCGTACCACTTGCCGCCGAAGGACACGCCGCCCAGGGCCGCGCGCAGGGACAGCTTCGTGCCGGGCTGCCAGTACTCCTTCGGGCGGTAGTGGATCTCCTTGGCGCTGAACCAGTTCCAGGTGCCCTCCTGCGGCGGGTCGGAGGACATGAAGAGCCGCTGCTGTACCTCGGCCCGCTTGTCCTTCGGGATGTCCACGCCGAAGGACAGGATCATCATCATGCCGACGCCGACGACCTGGTTGTCGCCGACCTGGCTGGTGACCCGCGAGAGGCTGGCGGGCTTCGCCATCGTGGTGAACTTCACCTCGGTGGTGGCGCCGCCGGCCGTGACGGAGGCCGTGTACTCCGTGGAGTACTTGAGCTGCTTCGCCGGCAGCCACGACGAGGACGGCGACGAAGAGGGCGCGGCGGAGGACGACGCGGGCGCCGGGGCGCCCTCGATGGTCGCGCCCGAGGCGTCCTTCAGGGTGACCGTCGCGTCGGACTGTGCCGAGTAGACGATCTCGGTCGCCGTCGACACGTCCTTGGCGCCGTCGGCCGGGGCCGACACGACCGGCTTGGGCGCCGCGGGGGAGGCCGCCGACCCGCCGGGGCCCTTCCAGGTGCTGCCGTTGCCGCTGCACGCGGTGAGCAGCAGCGCGCTCACCACGATCAGCGGGGTCCATCGCCGTCCACGCATGCACCCAGTCTGCCCGCGGATTCCGCGAACCGCAGCTCATGGACGGTAGGTGATAAACGCTCGAAGAGGGGCAAAATCGGGCTAAAGCCGCAGCTGCGTGGCGCGGGCCAGCGTCGACTCGGGCGACTCGCCCGCGGTCAGGTCGAGGTCGTCGGTGACCCGCCCGTCGGCCAGCCGCAGCAGCCGGTCGCACCGGGCGGCGATCTGCTGCTCGTGCGTGGCCAGCAGTACCGTCATCCCCCGCTCCTCCCGCAGGTCGAGCAGCAGGTCGAGAATCTGCGCGCCGGTCGCCGAGTCGAGGTTGCCGGTCGGCTCGTCGGCGAGCAGCAGCCGCGGCGCCCCGATGAGGGCGCGCGCGATCGCCACCCGCTGCTGCTGGCCGCCGGACAGCTGGGACGGCAGCGCCCGCTCCCGGTCCGCCAGGCCGACCGCGTCGAGCAGCTCCCGCGCCCGCTGCCGCTTGTCGAAGCCGACCCGGAACGGCAGCACGGGCGCGACGACGTTGTCGAGGGCGGTCAGGGCCGGGAGGAGGTGGTACCGCTGGAAGACGAACCCGACCGTCCGCCGGTACTCGCTGAGGCGCCGCCGCCGCAGCGCCGTCACCTCGACGCCGTCCACCACGACCGTGCCGCCGTCGGCGGCCTCGATCGCGCCGACAAGGTGCAGCAGGGTCGACTTGCCCGAGCCGCTCGGCCCGGTGACGGCGGTCAGGCTGCCGGGGGCGATCTCCAGCGTGACGTCGTCGGCCGCCGCGATGCTGCCGAAGCGCTTGGTGAGCCCGGTGATGCTGACGGCGCCGGTGGTCATGTGCGGTCACTCCTCCGAGAGGGAACGGGCGGTGGGCAGCAGCAGGGCGGGCACCAGGGCGGCGCCGGTGGCGAGCAGCGCGCCGGCCGCGACGGCGCCGGCCGCGGTGAGGAGCAGGCCGGTGGTGACCGTGCCGACCAGCCAGGCGGCGCCGCCGAGCCCCAGTCCGGCGCCGAGCAGCCCGCCGAGCACGCCGATGCCGAGGCCCTCCGCGGCGACGAGCCGGCCGAGCGCACCGGTGGTCCAGCCGGTCGCGCGCAGGGTCGCCAGCTCCGCGGCCCGGTCCCGGATGTTGAGGTAGAGGACGTCGGCGACCGCGACGGCACCCAGCAGTACCGTGGCCGCCACCGCGATCGTGTCAACCGTCCGGACCTGCAGTGACACTGCGTCGCCGAGCACCGTGCCGACGATCGCGCCGTGGAACGCGAACGTGATCGCGCCGAGCAGCGTGGCCGCGCCGAGCCCGGCGGCCAGGGCCACGGCGCCCAGCAGCGTCCGCCCGGGCACCCGGGCCAGGTTGGACAGCCCGAGCGAGACCGGCCCGGACGCGCGCGCGGCGAACCGGGCGCGCACGGCACGGAAGCGCAGCCAGGCGGCGGGGAACCGGGACCGGGCCGCCCCCGTCGCCGGCCCGGCCCCGGCCAGCGCGGCGAGCAGCACCGCGATCGGCACCGCCAGCAGCGCCTGGCCCCATGACACCCGCACGTCCAGCAGCCGGCCCAGCGGCGCGGCCAGCAGCAGCGTGCCCGCCCCGGCGACGAGGCCGATGAGCGTCACCTCGCCCAGCACCGCGCCGAAGATCCGCCGGGCGGGCCAGCCGAGCGCGCTCAGCGTCGCGAGCTCGGTGCGCCGGTCCCGGACCGCGGCGGCGACGGCGTTGCCGAGGAACAGCGCGCACACGATCAGGACCAGCCCGAACAGCAGCGCGCTCTTGCGGTCGACCGCGCTGACGATGGCCGCGGCCACGCCCTTGCGGGTCCACAGCTCGCCGAGCCGCAGCGCGGGCCGCTCGTACCGGCCGGCCGCCAGGTTGACGTCCTGCGGCGCGCCCGACGAGCCGTACGTGATGTCGACGTCGAGCCCGGTCGTCGCCGCGATGCGCTCGGCGACGACCCGGACCCGCTCCCGGGAGACGGCCGTGAACTGCTCGACCCCGGCGACCCGCACCCGGATCGCGCTGATCGGCGCGTCGCGGTTCGGCGCGGTGGTCTGGGCGAGCAGTTCGGTCAGCGCCGGCAGCGTGGTGAGCAGGGCCGGCGGCGAGGCGAGGTACGCCGCCGGGTTGCCGCCCGGCTTCAGCGGCTGGCCGCCGAGCAGCGACCGGGTGGCCGGGTCGGCGCCGGCCGCCTCCGGCGCCTGGTACGTGTCCAGGCGCGTGGGGTCGAACGTGCCGACGACGGTCGTGGTGTGCAGCCGGCTCGGGCCGTCGAGCCAGCCGACCTGCCGGATCGTGCGGAACGCGGTGTCGTCGATCTGCCACGGCACCGCGAGGCCCTGCATCTCGATGCGCCACGCCTCGGGGTCGGCCTCGGTCGTCTCGGGCGTCAGCGAGCCGTCGGTCCCGCTCGCATACCGCACCCCGCCGACCTGCATGAACTGGTCGAGTGCCGGCCCGCCGCCGAGCCGCAGCTGCAGCGCGAGGGTGTCCCGGTAGGCGTCCTCGGCCGCGAACGTGCGGGTCTCGACCAGCGGCTGCTTGAGGGCGTCGAGCGCGTCGAGCGCGTCGAGCGCGTCCTGCACCGACGAGCCGGGCGGCGGGGCGGCGACCGGGACGCGGGAGATGGCGACCTGCGCCGCGTTGTCCGGGTACGCCCGGTCGGCGGCGATCACCGGCAGCCGCCCGCTGAACTGGTCCGTCGTGTAGTGCTCCGCCGGGCCGAGGTACCGCCCGGCGGTGAGCGCGTCGCCCAGCCCGACCAGCCGCTGCTCGGCCTCCGGGTCGACGGCCGCGACCAGCAGCGGGACGTGCCAGACGAGCCGGACGACCACACGGTCGATGCGGGCGCTGCCGCTGACCGGGTGGGCCGCCTCGAACGAGCCGTCGGGCGCCAGCCGCACGATCTGCAGGTCGGTGTACTGCCGGTCGGTGAGCAGGTCGGACATGACCGCGCCGGTGATCCAGGAGCAGACCGGCCGCCCGTCCTCCAGCACGCTCTCCTCGCCGCCGCACAGGTCCTTCCCGCGCAGCCGTTCGCCGCCGGTGAACGGGACCTCGCCCGGGCCGAACCCGCCGACGGGCCAGGAGACGGCGTGCTTGGTGACGTAGACGTACAGCGGGCGCCCGGTCGCGCTGCTCAGCCCCCGGTCGGCCAGGAAGGTCCGGTCGAGCCGGATCACCTGCCGGTCCAGCGAGCGGTCGACGAGGCCGGTGACGTCGACGTCGACCGCCATCGGGGCGTTGGCCCAGCCGGCGATCGCGATCGGCGCGGCCACGTCGATGCCCGGCACGGCCCGGACCTTCGCCAGGTCGGCGGCGGTCAGCCCGCCGTAGATCCCGGACAGCGCGTTGGGCTGCACCAGCGCCCGCTCGTCCTCGGTCGCGGTCCGCGCGCCGTGCGGGCGGACCAGGATCTCGTACGTCGTGCGGGCGTTGCGGTCGACCTCGCCGGTGACCTCCAGGCGGGCCGTCGCGGTCGCCCCGGTGAGCACGGTGAAGCCGGTGGTCGCGGTGAGCACGCCCAGCAGCAGCGCCACCGACCTCGCCGCACGCCCCCGGAGCTGTGCCCAGATGAACGGGATCACGCGCATACTCTGTCGCAATGCATTGCGACAATGCAAGGGGCGGGTAGGCTCCACGCATGCCGATCCATCACGCGGTGCTGTCGCTGCTGTCGGACGGGCCCAGCTACGGCTACGAGCTCAAGGGCGCCTTCGAGTCCGCGGTCGGCCCCCAGTGGGGCCCGCTGAACATCGGCCACCTCTACCAGATCCTCGACCGGCTCTCCCGCGACGGCCTGGTGCAGTCGCAGCGCCAGGCGCAGGCGGTGAAGCCGGACCGGGTGATGTACGAGATCACCGGCGAGGGCCGGGCGGAGCTGGGTCGCTGGCTGGCCGAGGCGAGCCCGCGCAGCGGCGGGTTCCGGGACGACTTCTTCCTCAAGCTGACCGCGGCCGCACGATCCGCGGATGCAGATGTGGTACTGCAGGTGCTCGGCCGCCAGCGCGCCCACCTGCTGCGGGAGCTGCGCAACCTCGACGGGCTGCGGCGCCGGGCCGAGGACCCGGTCGTCCGGCTGCTGCTGTCGGCGGCCGTCCGGCACGTCGAGGCCGACCTGGCCTTCCTCGACGACGCCGACCGGGCGCTGCTGCAGACCGAGGGCGCGCTGACCCGCCCGCAGGCCGCACGCGGGGGCGGGCTGTCCGCGACCGCCTGACGCCGGCGCCCGCCACGACTCCGCGTTCGATGCCGAAATTGTCGCGGGCATGATTCGTCCGGGGCGGGGTACGCGCCGCCGGTGAGATCCCCGAGCAACTTCGCAACACTGGCCGCCAACTGGCGCGGCGCCTCCGTTCTCGTCATCGGCGACGCCCTGCTGGACGGCTGGCTGGCCGGCAACCCGACCCGGCTGAGCCGGGAGGCCCCGGTGCCGGTGATCGCCCTCGACGCCACGCGCGAGTGCTGCGGCGGCGCCGCCAACACCGCCGCGAACTTCGCCGCCCTCGGCGCCCGCACCACGCTCGTCGGCGCGGTCGGCGACGACGACGACGGCGCGCGCCTGCGCACCTGCGTCTGGGACAGCGGCGTCGCCGACCGCCTGGTCACCGCCATCGGCCGGCGGACCGTGACGAAACGGCGCGTGGTCGCCGAGGAGCACGTCCTGGTCCGCTTCGACGACGGCGACACCGGCCCGCTGGCGCCGGCCGCCGCCGAGTCGGTCGTGCACCGCCTCGACGAGGCGCTCGCCGAGCGCCCCGATGCCGTCGTCGTCTGCGACTACGGCATCGGGACGCTCGGCGCCGCGGTGCGCGCCGTGTTCGCCGCCCGCCGGGTGGACCTGCCGCTGCTCGCCGTCGACGCGCACGACCTCGCCCCGTGGGCGCCGCTCGGCCCCGACCTGGTGACCCCGAGCTGGGCCGAGGCCTGCCGGGTGCTCGGCGAGGCGGCCCCCGTGGCGGCCCCCGAGGACCGCGTCGGCGCGATCGGCGCCGCCCGCGGCCTGCTGCTGCGGCACACCGGGGCGGCGACCGTGGCCGTGACGCTCGACGCCGAGGGCTCGGTCGTGATGACCCAGGACGGCGTCTCGGTGCAGACGTCGGCCGCCCCGGCGCGGCGCAGCCACGCGGCCGGGGCCGGCGGCGCCTACGCGGCCGGGTTCGTGCTGGCCCGGCTGGCCGGCGCCGACGTGACCGAGTCGGCGGCCGTCGCCCAGCGCTGCGCCTCGATGGCGATCCGCGGCATCGGCACGGCCGTGTGCCCCCCGTTGCTGGTGCGTCCCCCGGCGGCCGAGGCCCCGGATGGGAAAATTGGTGTACCGGACGGAGATCCCGTCCGATCCTGATAGGCATGCGTCCCGTCGAGCCGACCGCCGCGGTCCCTGTCACCTCCTGGGTCGACGACAGCGACAGCGTGATCGACGTGCTCGACATGCTGGCCCTGTCCGCCTTCGTCTCCGGGCAGCAGCCGCACGCCCGCACCAGGCGCCTGTCCAACCTGCGCCAGGACGCCACGCTGCTGCCCGAGGGCTACACCATGCTGCGCGACGCCGTCGACGACGACGATCGCAGCACGCTCGCCGCCGGCGACGGCTGGACGCTGCGCGCGACCCGCTGGCACAACAGCCGCAACGGGGTCGTGACGGTGACCGCCGTCGACGCCGACCTCGCCGACCGCGTGCTCTCGGAGGCGGTCGACGGCGCCGAGGAGCCGCCGCCGCCCGGCGACGAGTCGGTCGAGATCGGCTTCTGGCACTTCGGCCAGCACGGTCCGCGCCGCCGGCCGCGCCAGATCACGACCGAACCGTGGTCCGCGATCCGCGGCAACTACGCGGCCAAGACCGCCGAGGCCCTCGACCGGCTGGTGGCGGTGACGGCCGAGCAGGTCAGCGGCCGGCTCATCCTGCTGCACGGCCCGCCGGGCACCGGCAAGACCACGCTGCTGCGGACCATCGCCCGGCAGTGGCAGGACTGGTGCCAGGTGGACTGCGTGCTGGATCCCGAGCGGCTGTTCAGCGACCCGGCGTACCTCATGGACACCGCCCTCGGCGCCGACGCCGACGGCGACGCACCGCGCAAGTGGCGGCTGCTGCTCCTGGAGGACTGCGACGAGCTGATCCGCGGCGAGGCCAAGCAGGCGGCCGGCCAGGCGCTGTCCCGGCTGCTGAACCTCACCGACGGCCTGCTCGGGCAGGGCCGCGACGTGCTGGTCGCGATCACCACCAACGAGGACCTGTCCCGGCTGCACCCGGCGGTCGTGCGCCCCGGCCGCTGCCTGGCCCAGCTGCACGTCAGCCCGCTGCCGTTCGACGAGGCCGCGGCCTGGCTGGGGACGGCGACGGGCATCGGCCCGGACGGCGCCACGCTGGCCGAGCTGTACGAGCTGCGCGCGGGCACGTCCCGCGTCACGGTCGAGGAGGACAACCCGCCCCGCGTCGGCCTGTACCTGTAGCGGCGGGGTCAGCCGAGGGTCACGTCCACGGCGGGGCCGGTGTCGGTGCAGTGCACCACGAGGCGTACCTCACGTCCGTCAGTCTTGAAGGTGACGCGTGACTCCTTCGCCGGCCCCTGGGTGGCACCCTGCACCCGGAAACCGTCGGCCGGCCTGAGCCACTCGACCCACACCATCCCGCGGTCGCAGCTCGCGACCACGTTGCCGCCGGGGGACGTGAGCACCCGCGGGACGGGTCCGGACGCCGACGGGGACGGGGAGGCGGACGGGGAGTCCGCGGCCGGCCGGCGGGCGGTCGACTCCAGCAGCGCCGACCGCAGGTCCTCGATCTTGCCGATGCCCACCGCGCTGATCGCCGCCATGCACGCCGTCCAGGCGCCGATCGCGACGATCCACCGTCCACCCCGCATGGCGCCCGGCCTGCCCACGGGAAGGTGGCGCACACCGTCCGCCCGGGGGAGAAGCAGGGCGAATCCAGCGGGCCGGGCGCACCGGCCGAGCGGTGCGAGCAGCGCGGCGGGCGGTGGAGGTGCGGTGGCCGAACGGGGGAGTCGGGGCAGGGTGGCGCCGCCCACCGGACCGGCAGCGCAGGCCCGGTTTGGGACGGGCAGCACCTTGTTGATGACTTCCCGGCCCGCCTGTCCGTATCATGCCCCGGGAGCAACCCCCGTGCGCCACCCAGTCCGTCCGCTCGACTTCCCCCATCGAGGACCGACCGCATGAAGAGCAGCTCGTGGAGAATCCGCACGTGGTCGATCCGCGCGAAGATCATCACCCTCCTGGTGCCGCCGTTGGCGTCCCTCGTCGTGATGTGGGTCTTCGCGACCACCCTCACCGCGGGAGCCGCGTTCGAGCTGTTCGACAGCCAGACGTATTACGAGCTCACCGGGAAGCCGTCCGAGTCCGTCATCGTCGAGCTCCAGCGTGAGCGCAAGCTGTCGGTGGTGGCCATCGCCGCCGGGCGGACCGAGGGGTCGCCGGCCGTCTCCGCGCTGACCGAGCAGCGGGCCAAGACCAACCAGGCGATCGCCGACTTCCGCGCCCGGGCCGAGGACGACAACCTCCAGGACGCGCTGCCGGAGATCGCCCGCGGCCGGCTCCAGGAGGTGCTCAAGGCGCTTGACCAGGTCGAGCCCGGCCGGACCGCGGTCACGCTCGGCCAGGTCGACCGGGCCGGCGCCATGGACGCGTACGCGGCGCCGATCGACGCCTTCTACCGCTGGTACAACTCGCTGCCCGGCATCAGTGACGCCGCGCTGACCCGCAACGCCCGCACGGTCATCGCGACGAGCCGCGCGCGGGAGCTGTTCGCCCGCGAGGACGCGCTGGTCAACGGCGCGGCGGCGGCCGGGAAGTTCCTGAAGACCGAGAGCGCCGACCTGATCGCCGCGATCGGGGCGAAGCGGACCGCGTACGCCGACGCCGTGGTCGAACTGCCGGAGGACGCGCGGGCGCAGTTCTGGACGCCGATCGTGGACAGCGACCCGTACAAGCGGGTGCAGGACCTGGAGAACAAGCTCCTTGCCGAGGCCCGGGTCAACGGCCCGCTGCCGATCGACGTGACGGTCTGGCGCGACGCCTACGACAAGGTGGTCGAGCAGCTGCGCAACCTCGACCTGGAGTTCGGCTCGCAGATCTCGGCCAACGCCCAGCCGGTCGCTGTGCGCATCATGCTGCGGCTGGTCGCCGCGGCCGTCCTGGGCCTGCTCGCGGTCGCGGTGTCGATCGCGCTGTCGATCCGCATCGGCCGGTCGCTCATCCGGCGGCTCACCGGCCTGCGCCACGACGCCCAGCACCTCGCCGACGTGCGCCTGCCCGAGCTGGTCGGGCGGCTGCGGCACGGCGAGGAGGTCGACGTGGTGCTCGCCGCGCCACCCCTGGAGTACGGCTCGGACGAGATCGGCAAGGTGGGCAACGCGTTCAGCGCCGTCCAGCGCACCGCCGTCCAGTCGGCCGCGCACGAGGCCCAGCTGCGGCGCGGCCTCAACGAGGTCTTCCTCAACATCGCCCGGCGCAGCCAGACGCTGCTGCACCGGCAGCTCGCGCTGCTCGACCGCATGGAGCGGCGCACGACCGACCCGGACGAGCTCGAGGACCTGTTCCGGGTCGACCACCTGGCCACCCGCATGCGCCGGCACGCCGAGGACCTGGTCATCCTGGCCGGCGCGGCGCCCGGCCGGGGCTGGCGCAACCCGGTGCCGATGATCGACGTGATCCGCGGCGCCGTCTCCGAGGTCGAGGACTACGCGCGGGTCGGGTTCCTGGCCCTGCCGGAGGCGTCGCTGGTCGGCCGGGCCGTCGCCGACGTCATCCACCTCCTCGCCGAGGTCATCGAGAACGCCACGTCGTACTCGCCGCCGCACACCCGCGTGCAGATCAGCGGCCAGCTGGTGCCCAACGGCTACGCGATCGAGATCGAGGACCGGGGCCTCGGCATGGCGCCCGAGGCGATCGACGAGGCCAACCAGCGGCTGCTGCACCCGCCGGACTTCGACCCGGCCAACAGCGCCCGGCTGGGCCTGTTCGTGGTGGCGCTGCTCGCCGCCCGGCACGGGGTGCGGGTCACGCTGCGCCACTCGCCGTACGGCGGCGTCACCGCCGTGGTGCTCGTGCCGCCGCACCTGATCACCGGGGCCACGGCGGAGCTCACCGCGCCGACCGCGGCCGAGCAGCAGCTGGCCGTCGCCGAGGAGGTGCTCGAGCTGGACGCGGCGGACGTCGTGCGGCCGACGCTGGAGGACGTCGGCCCGGCCCCGCAGATCGACGTGATCGCCGAGCGGGTGGAGACGGCGCCGGCGCCGCCACCATCGATGGAGCTGCCGCCGCGGACCGCGGCCGCGCCGGAGCTCACCGACGACGGGCTGCCCAGGCGGCGCCGGCAGGCGAGCATCGTCCCGCAGCTGCGCGAGCGACCGGAGGACGAGCGGACGGTCGACGGCGTTCCGGCCGCCGAGTTCGCGGCCACCGGCGTCGGCGGCCGCTCGCCCGAGCAGACCCGGGACATGATGTCGTCGCTGCAGGCCGGGTTCACGCGCGGGCGTCGCGACGCCGCGCAGCTCGGCGATGAAACCACTCCGGAAAGGGACGCATAGGTGACGACGCACTCGACGAGCCGCACCGGCAAGCTCGACTGGCTCCTCGACGACCTGGTCGAGCGGGTCGAGTCGGCACAGCATGCCGTGGTGCTCTCCGCCGACGGGCTGCTCATGGGCGCGTCCAGCGACCTGGGCCGGGACGACGCCGAGCACCTCGCGGCCGTCGCGTCCGGGTTCCAGAGCCTGGCCCGCAGCGCCGGTCGGCAGTTCAACGGCGGCGGCGTCCGCCAGACCATCGTGGAGATGGACAACTCGTTCCTGTTCGTCACCGCCGCCGGCCAGGGGGCGTGTCTAGCGGTGCTGAGCGCGTCCGACTCCGACATCGGCGTCATCGCCTACGAGATGGCGATGCTCGTGACGCGGGTCGGGCAGTACCTCACCGCGCCGTCGCGGACAGGCATACCCAACGATGTCGGGTGACCACGACTGGATGGACTCCGACGCCGGCCCGGTGGTGCGCCCGTACGCGGTCACCGGGGGCCGGGCCAAGCCGGCGGTGGGGGCCTTCGACCTCGTCGCGTTCGTGGTGAGCCGGGCCGACGGAACCGGCGAAGTGGGCCTGCTGCCCGAGCAGCGGGCGATCCTCTCCCGTACCCGTGAGCCGGTTTCGGTGGCCGAGCTCGCGTCGCATCTCGATCTCGCGCTCGGCGTCGTGCGCGTGCTCCTGGGTGACCTGCTCCAGCAGGGCCTCATCGAGATGCACGAACCGGAGTACGACCAGTCCGTCGGGCCGCAGCGGCCCGACGATCGCATCCTCAAGGCGGTTGTCAATGGTCTCCGAGCGCTCTGACGGCCACATCCCCCTCGCGGTGAAGATCCTCATCGCGGGCGGGTTCGGGGTCGGCAAGACCACGCTGGTCAGCGCGGTGAGCGAGATCCGTCCCCTGCAGACGGAGGAGGTGCTCACCAACGCCGGTGTCGGCATCGACGACGTCGGCGGCGTGGAGGGCAAGAAGACCACGACGGTCGCGATGGACTTCGGCCGGATCAGCATCAGCGACGACATCGTGCTGTATCTCTTCGGTACCCCCGGGCAGGACCGCTTCTGGTTCCTGTGGGACGAGCTGGCGCTCGGCGCGCTCGGGGCCGTCGTGCTGGCCGACACCCGGCGGCTGACCGACTGCTTCCCGTCGGTCGACTACTTCGAGGGCCGCGGCACCCCGTTCCTGGTCGCGGTGAACTGCTTCGACGGCGTGCAGAAGCACAGCGCCGAGGCGATCGCGAAGGCGCTGGACCTCGACCCGGACGTGCCCGTCGTGCTGTGCGACGCCCGGGACCGCCGCTCGGTGAAGGACGTGCTCATCGCGCTAGTGGAGCACGTGATGACGCTCAAGCACGTGCCGGCCTAGCGCCGCCGCCTGCGCCCGGATCTCCGGTACCGCGGTCGTCTCCCACCAGGCGCCGCGGCGCGCCGGCCCGATCGCGAGCAGGTGCTCGATGGGCTCGCCGGCCCGGTCGATGAGCCGGCCGAGCCCGTCGACGTCGAGCCCGACGCCGGTCGGGTCGCGGCGGGCCAGCCCGTCGTCGAGCAGCGCCCGGCCGAGCGTGGAGGTCGCGGCGCCGCCCGGCCCGGTGCAGTTCACGATCGCGCCGACCGGGACGCTCTCTTGGACGCTCCCGGCCCGCAGCAGGGTGACCACGAAGCCCCGCTCGCCGCGCCGGATGGACTGGATCGCGGCGGCGCGCGTCCGCAGGGCGCCGGTCTCCCGCAGTGCCGCCACCCGGGCCGCGACCTCGGGAGCCATCCGGTGCCGGTGCACCTCCCAGTACGCGGAGACGTGGCGCAGGAAGCGCTTGCGCGCGTCGACGGAGAGCTGCCACCACAGCTCGTCGATCCGCGGGCGGATGGCGTCGACGGCGGCGCGCCAGTCGGGCTGGCTCGCCGCGTACGCCCGGATTGCCCGGACCAGGCCGGCGGCGTCGCTGCCGTGGAACTCGAACCCGCTCGTGGCGGCCGGCTGCCGGGCCAGGTGCGGCTGGGGGAGCAGCCCGCGGCGGGAGACGGCCAGCAGCGGGGCGCGCCGGCCGCGGTCGCTGAGCGTCAGGGCGACGTCGAGCGCGGTCAGCCCGGTGCCGATGAGCAGCACCGGCTCGTCGCCCGGCACCCGGTCGAGCGCGCCCGGGCTCCACGGGTTTCCCACATAGTAGGGATGCGTCCGCACGGCCGAGGTGATCGCGAGCGGGCCGGCCGGGGCGCCGTGGCCGAGGGCCAGCACGACCCGGTCGGCGGCGAGCCGGTCACCGCCGCGCAGCAGCACCTCGCCGGCCCGGGTGACCCGCACGGCGACGCCCTTCACGTGGGTGAACTCGACCCGATCGAGGCGGTCCTGCAGGTAGTCGCCGTACACCCGGCGCGGGGCGAAATCGGCCGGTCCGGCGGTTTCGTCCTGCTCACGCCACCAGTCGGCGAAGTCGCCGGGAACGTCCGCCAGGGCGCTCATCGCCGCCGCGCGCGAGTTGAGCAGATGCCCCGGGTCCGTGGTGCGGTAGGCCGCGCCGCGTCCGAGCGCGCCGCGGGCCGCGGGATCGACGATGATGAGGCGCTGCCCGGGATCCCGGCTCAGGTGGATCGCGGTCAGCGCCCCGCTACACCCGCCACCCACCACCACGGTCGTCTGCATGAGGCCTCAATTCCTATCTAGCCGGTAGACTTAATCGTACTAGCCGAGTGGCTCGACGTGTAGTCGCGTGATCCTGCGGGCATGTCGGCAGCATGTCGAAGTTGTTCCGGACCAAGTCGATCGAGCAGTCGATGCGCGACACGGACGAGCCCGGCCACCGGCTGCGCAAGAACCTGTCCGCCTTCGACCTGACGGTGTTCGGCGTCGGTGTGATCATCGGCACCGGCATCTTCGTGCTCACCGGCCAGCAGGCCGCCCGCAACGCGGGACCCGCCATCGTGCTGTCCTTCGCCCTGGCGGGTGTCGTGTGCGCACTGGCCGCGCTGTGCTACGCCGAGTTCGCCTCCACCGTCCCCGTGGCCGGCTCGGCGTACACCTTCTCCTACGCCACGCTCGGGCAGTTCATCGCGTGGATCATCGGCTGGGACCTGTGCCTGGAGCTCGCGCTCGGCGCCGCCGTCGTGTCCCGTGGCTGGTCCGCCTACCTCCAGGACCTGCTGAACCTGCCGGCCTGGCTGGCCGGCGACAAGGCCGAGCCCGACCTGGGAGCCGCCTTCATCGTCGCCGCGCTGACCCTGGTCACGGTGCTCGGCGCCAAGCTGTCCGGGCGGGTCACCGGCGTGCTGGTCGTGATCAAGGTGGCGGTCGTGCTGTTCGTCATCGGCCTGGGGCTGTTCTTCATCAAGGCGGTCAACTACGCACCGTTCATCCCGCCGGCCACCCCCGCCGGGAAGGAGTCCGGCGGCGCCGCACCCCTGCTCCAGGTCCTGGCCGGGATCACCCCGCAGCACTTCGGCTGGTTCGGGATCGTGGCCGCCGCCTCGATCGTCTTCTTCGCCTACATCGGCTTCGACGTCGTCGCGACCACCGCCGAGGAGACCCGCCGGCCGCAGCGGGACGTGCCGCTCGGCGTCATCGGCTCGCTGGTCATCTGCGCGGTGCTGTACATGGCCACCTCGTTCGTGGTGACCGGCATGGTCCCCTACCGCGACCTCGACACCGCCGCGCCGCTGGCCAGGGCGTTCAACGTGGTCGGGCAGCAGTGGGCCGCCGACCTGATCTCCCTCGGCGCCGTCTGCGGGATCACCTCGGTGATCCTGGTGCTGCTCCTGGGCCAGTCGCGGGTGTCGTTCGCGATGGCCCGCGACGGCCTGCTGCCGCCGGCCCTGGCCCGGGTGCACCCGCGGTTCGGCACGCCGTGGCTGATGTCCACGATCACCGGCGTGGTGGTCATGGTGCTGGCCGCCTTCGTGCCGCTGTCCGAGCTGTCCGAGCTGACCTCGATCGGCACACTCTTCGCGTTCGTCGTCGTGTCGCTCGGCGTGATCGTGCTCCGCCGGACCCGGCCCGACCTGCCCCGGGCGTTCCGGGTACCGCTCGTGCCGTGGCTGCCGCTGCTGAGCGTGCTGGCCAGCGTGTGGCTGATGCTCAACCTGCCGGTCGTGACCTGGGTCCGGTTCCTCGTCTGGATGGGGCTGGGGCTGATCCTGTACTTCGTGTACGGCATCCGGCGGGCCACGGTCGACGACCGGGTGGCGCCGCGTTCCTGACTGCTGGAAAGCTGACAGTATGAGCGACTTCGATCTCGACTTCGACCCGGACGACCTGGCCGACCCCTCCGCCGGCTACGGCGAGGGCGTGTCGGCGGGCTTCGGCGAGGCGGAGCACGCCGAGGTGGCCGAGGACCCGATGGCGGGCGACGTGCAGACGGCCGGCTACGACAGCGACGGCGACGGCGACGCGGACGTGCTGCTCGCCGACGCGAACGGCGACGGCCGGACGGACATCGCCATGTGGGACACCAACGACGACGGCCTGATCGACAAGGTCGCCTACGACCGCGACTACGACGGCCGGATCGACCTGATCTACCACGACGACGACTTCGACGGGGAGGTCGACCGCGTCGAGTCGAGCGGCGACGACCTCCCCGGCTACGCGTCGAACTAGCCAGGCGTCAGGGAGTCAGGGAGTACGGATGGCGCGCATCTGCTTGGCGTAGGCGCGCTTGCCCACGAGGTGCCACAGCAGCCGGGCCGGGACCGGGATCATGCTCATGAAGCGGGCCGTCTCCTCCGGGGTCGCCTCCTCCAGCAGGGCACCCATCAGGAACAGCAGCTTGTTCTTCGGGGTCTTCTCCCGGGCGTGCTCGCCCAGCTCGGCCCACTCGGCCGGGGTGATGTGCTCGGCGACCAGCGGCAGGACCGACGTCTCCTCCTCGTCGAGGTGCAGGAGCAGGTCGGCGCGGTGCTGCCGCAGGGCCGCGACCAGGGCGTCGCGCGCGGCGGCGTCCGCGGTGCGCTCCCACGACGCGAGCAGCGCCTCGATGTCGTCCAGGCCATGCGACACCACCTCGTGCTGCTGCTCCATCCGCAGCACGAGCTCGGCGTCCAGGTCGACGCGGGCCAGCAGCTTCGGCCACAGGAGAGCGTCCTCGCTGGTGTGGTGGCTGTGGAGGCCCTCGACGTACTCCCGGGCCAGGGCGGCCAGCGCCGTGGCCCGGGGCACGTCGCCGGGGGCCACGCGGCCGACCAGCTCGGGCAGCCAGCGGGACTCGCGCCGGAAGACGCGGTGGACGACGACCATCTCCTGGACCCAGGGGCGTTCGACGGTGGCGGTCATATCTGGTGACTCCTTCAGATACCGAAGTGGATGACCTACCGTCGCCGTACTGTCTTGTAGCGGTCTTGGAAGCGGCTTGGCGGGCGTTAGCATGGCCCGCGTCATGCTGATGCGCGTGCTGGGGCCCTTCGAGGTCGAGGTCGACAGAGGCGGTGCGGTCGACCTGGGCGGCCCCCGCCAGCGGGCCGTGCTCGCTCTCCTGCTGTCGGCGCGCGGCGACGTCGTCTCGGTCGACCGGATGATCGACGACCTCTGGCGCGGCGAGGCGCCGCCGCGGGCCATCGCCTCCCTCCAGGCGTACGTGTCGAACCTGCGGCGGCTGCTGGAGCCCACCCGCGAGCGCCGTGCGCCCGCCCGGCTGCTGGTCAGCGCGCCGCCGGGGTACGCGATCCGGCTGCCCGCCGACGCCGTCGACGCCTGGCGGTTCGAGCAGCTGCTCGCCGAGGCGCGGGCCGTGCACGCCGCCGAGCCGGGGCGGGCGCGGCTGCTGCTGCGCGCCGGGCTGGAGCTGTGGCGCGGCAACGCGTACGGCGAGTTCGCCGAGGAGGCCTGGGCGCAGGCCGAGGCGGCCCGGCTGGAGGAGCTGCGGCTGGTCGCCCGGGAGCTGCTCCTCGACGCCGGCCTGCGCACGGGCGGGGCCGCCGAGGTGGTGGCGGAGGCCGAGGTGCTGACCCGGCAGGCGCCCCTGCGCGAGGAGAACTGGCGGCTGCTCGCCCTGGCGCTGTGGAGCACCGGCCGCCAGGCCGACGCGCTGGCCGCACTGCGCCGCGCCCGCACGCTCCTGGCCGACGAGCTGGGCCTCGATCCCGGCCCGGCGCTGGTCGACGTGGAGCAGGCGATCCTCGCCCAGCGCACCGAGGTACTGCCACAGGTCGTCCTGTCGCAGGTCGTCGTGTCGCCGGTCGCGCCGGTCGCGGAGCCCCCACCCGAGGAGCTGTTCGTCGGGCGGGACGCGGAGCTCGCGGCGCTGCGGGCAGCCGCCGCCGAACGCCCGCGGATCGCGCTGGTCACCGGCGAGGCCGGGGTCGGCAAGAGCAGCCTGCTCGCCCGCTTCCGCCAGGAGCTCGCCGGCGACGGCTGGCTGGTCCTGACCGGCCGCTGCCCCGAGGTCGAGGGTGCCCCGCCCGCCTGGGCCTGGGTCGAGGCGCTGCGACGCCTGGAGCAGCACACACCTCCGGGGGAGCTGGCGCCGGCCTTGGCGCCGCTGCTCGACGACGCCGACGGGGTGCCGGACGCCGACGTGGCGGCGGGGCGGTTCCGGCTGCACCGGGCGGTGGTCGCCTGGCTGCGGTCGGCGGCGGCGGTACGGCCGGTGGCGATCGTGCTCGACGACCTGCACGCGGCGGACGCCGAGACGTTGCTGCTGCTGACCAGCGTCGCCGAGATGCCGGAGTTGTTCCTGGTGGCCGCCCTGCGGCCGGCCGACAACCGGGAGCGCCTCGCCGAGACGATGGCCGCGCTCGCCCGCCGCTCACCGCACCGGGTGCAGCTCGACGGCCTGGGCACGGCGGACGTCGAGCGCCTGGTGGGCGCGTTCGCCCGCACGGCGGTCGACGCCGAGACGGTGGCGGCGCTGACCGAGCGGACCGGCGGCAACCCGTTCTACCTGCGTGAGTCCGCCCAGCTGCTGGCGTCGGAGGGCGCGCTCGTGGCCACCTCCGAGGTGCCCGAGGGCGTCCGCGACGTGCTGCGCCGCCGGTTGTCGCGGCTGCCCCAACCGGCGGTCGCGGTGCTGCGCCTGGCCGCGGTCGTCGGGCGGGAGGCCGACGTCGAGACGCTGGTCGAGGCGGCCGACGCCGACGAGGGGACCGTGCTCGACGCGCTGGAGGCCGGGCTGATCGCGGGCCTGCTCACCGAGCCGGCGCCCGGGCGGGTCCGGTTCGTGCACGGCCTGGTGCGCGACACGATGTACACCGACCTGTCCCAGCTGCGCCGGGCCCGGATGCACGCCCGGGTGGCCACCAGCGCCCGCCGGCTGCGCCCCGACGACTACCCGGCCCTCGCCCACCACTACGCGCGGGCCGCGTCGACGGAGACCGCCCCGCTGGCCGTCGACTACGCGGTACGGGCGGCCGAGCTGGCCGAGCGCCGCTACGCCTACGACACCGCGATCGAGCTGCTCACCACCGCCCTTGACGCGGCCGGCAGCGACGCGGTGCGGGTCGACCTGTTCGGCCGGCTGCTGCGCGCCCAGGCCCGGGCCGGCGCGATCGGCGCCGCCCGCGAGACCCGCGCCCGCGCCGTCGACGTCGCCGTCGCCTCCGGCCGCGACGAGCTGCTGGTCGCCGCCCTGACGGCGTGGAAGGTCGCCACACCCTGGCAGATCCGGCGGTACGGCGAGATCGACGGCCGCATCGTCGACCTCCTGTCGCGCCTGCTCCGCCGGGCCGACCTCACCCCGGAGGACCGGTGCCGGCTGCTGGAGGCGCTCGTCAACGAGCTCGACGGCGAGGCCGACCCGCGCGGACCGGCGGCCGGGCAGGAGGCCCTCGAGCTGTCCCGCGGCCTGGCCGACCCGCAGCTGCGCGCGCTCGGCCTGGCCGCCCAGGCCCGCGCGTTGCGCTTCGACCGCGAGCCCGAGGTGCGCGGCGACCTCGGCCGGGAACTGCGCGACCTCGCCGAGGAGCACGGCCTGGTCTCCTACCAGTGGCTGGCCGAGCAGATCATGGGCAACTGCGCCGCCGCGACCAACCGGCCTGCGGAGATGCGCGCCTCGGTCGGGCGGCAGCGGGAGATCGCCCGCACCTACCAGCTGCGCGAGGCGTTCGCGATCAGCGTCGGTGCCCAGGGCGGCCTGGCGCACATCGCCGGCGACTTCGCGGCCGCCCAGGGGTACTACGACGAGTGCCGCGACCTCCTGCTCCGGCAGGGCTCACTGCACGCCGAGGGCTTCCACTTCCTCGCCACCTCCACGCTGCTCATCACGCAGGGCCGCTTCGCCGAGCACGTGGAGCCGACCCGGTACGTGCAGCAGACCCTGGGCCCGATCGCCGACGACGCGCTCGCCCTCGTGCTGGCCGCCGCCGGCCGGTTCGACGAGGCGCGGAGGATCCCGATCGGCCGGTACCCGATCCGCCCCGACTACTTCGAGTCGGCCTTCTACACCATCCGGGCCCTGGCCGTCGTCGCCCTCGGCCGGGCCGACCTCGCCCCCGCCGTGATCGAGGAGCTGTCACCCGTCCGCGACCAGCTCGCCGGCCACTCCAGCGCATCGATCGTGCTGCGGCCGGTCGCGCTCACCCTCGCCGAGCTGTACCGGCTGCTCGGCCGCCACGAGGAGGCGGCGGAGCACCGCACGCTGGCGGTGGAGGTGGCCCGGCGGTGGGACTCTCCGCACTGGACGGCCGAGGCGAGCGCGGCCTGACCGCTCCGGAGGTCGCGGCCGGTCCAGTCGGCAGTTAGTGGACTCCAAGTCGTTCGAAAGCGGTCCGGGTGAGGGTGAACCTCGAAACCTACCGAGGAGAACTGACACCATGTCCCGTTTGCTCGGCCGGCTCGGAGGAGCGGCCGCCGCCCACCCCTGGCGCACGATCGGCGCCTGGCTGATCGCGCTGGTGGCGTTCACCGCGCTGTCCATGTCGTTCGGCGGCACCCCGCACGACGACTACAACATCCCCGGCACGGAGTCGCAGGCCGGCACCGAGTTCCTGCGTGAGCACTTCCCGCAGATGTCCGGCGCCGACGCGCGGGTCGTCGTCCACTCCGGCAGCCGGCTCGACCCGGCGGCGCTGGAGACGCTGCGCACCCGGCTCGGCGAGATGCCCGGCGCCGGGGTCGTCTCGGCGCCGCGGCTGTCGCAGGACGGCGACACCGCGCTCATCTCCGTGCAGTACGACATCCCGGTCACCGACTTCACCGGCACCGAGGGTGTCGACGCGCTGCGCGCCGCCGCCCAGCCGCTCGAGGACGCCGGGGTGCAGGTCGAGTTCGGTGGGCAGGTCGCCGAGAACATCTCGGCCCCCAGCGGTACCGCCGAGGCCGTCGGCATCGTCGTGGCGCTGCTGATCCTGGTCTTCGCGCTCGGCTCGGTCGTGGCCGCGGGCCTGCCGCTCATCGTCGCCATAGCCGGGCTCGGCGTCGCGACCGCGGTCATCGCGCTGATGGAACGGGTCACGGACATCAGCGGTACCGCACCCACCATCGCCACCATGGTCGGGCTCGGCGTCGGCATCGACTACGCGCTGCTGCTCGTCGCCCGGCACGTGGAGGGCCTGCGGGCCGGCCTGTCGCCGCGCGAGGCGGCGGCCGCGGCCAACGCGACCGCGGGCGCGTCGGTGATCGTCGCCGGCCTGACCGTGCTCGTCTCGCTGTTCGGCCTGAAGCTCGCGACGCTGCCGGTGTACTCGTCGTTCGGGTACGCGACGTTCGCCGCCGTCGGCGCGGTCATGATCGCGGCCGTGACGCTGGTGCCGGCGCTGTGCGGGCTGTTCGGCCGCCGGGTGCTGCCGCGGCGGGTCCGGCGCGGTTCAGCCGCCGGTCCGGACCGGCCGGGCGTCACGGCCCGCTGGGCGGAGCGGGTGAGCCGGCGGCCGGTGCTCGCCGCGCTGCTGTCGTTCGTCGTGCTCGCCGGCCTCGCCGCGCCCATGCTCGGCATGCGGACCTGGCCCCAGGACGCCGGCAGCCAGCCGGTGTCGAACACCACGCGACAGGCGTACGACCTGGTGGAGGCCGAGTTCGGCCCGGGCGCCAACGGCCCGCTGCTGGTGGCCGTCGACGTCACCCGGGCCGGCAACCCCGAGGAGCTCGCCGCCCGCATCCGCACCGTGCCCGGCGTGGCGTCGGTGGCCCCGCCGGCGGTCAACGGCACCGCGGCGGTCATCGCCGTCGAGCCGACGACCGGCCCGCAGGACGAGCGGACCACGGAACTGCTCGACCGCCTGCGCGCCGACGTCCTGCCGGACGGGGCTGTTGTCACCGGCCTGGTGGCGGTGTTCGCCGACATCTCCGACCGGCTCGCGCGCCGCCTGTGGATCGTGGTCGCGTTCGTGGTCGCCCTGTCGCTGGTCCTGCTCACCGTGCTCTTCCGGGCGCCGGTCGTGGCGGTGAAGGCCGCGGTCATGAACCTGCTCTCGGTCGCGGCCGCGTACGGCGTGATGACCGCCGTCTTCCAGTCCGACGCCGGCGCCCGCGCGGTCGGCCTGCCACACTCGGTGCCGGTGTCGAGCTGGGTGCCGATCCTGCTCTTCACCGTGCTGTTCGGCCTGTCGATGGACTACGAGGTGTTCCTGCTGTCGCGGGTCCGCGAGGACTGGCTGCGCACCGGCGACGCCCACGGCAGCGTGACCCGCGGCCTGTCCGCCACGGGGCGCGTGATCAGCAGCGCGGCGGCCATCATGGTGGCGGTGTTCGTCGGGTTCGCCCTGGACCCGGACGTGACGGTGAAGATGACGGGCGTGGGCATGGCGGTGGCGGTATTCATCGACGCGACCCTGGTCCGGCTGGTCCTGGTTCCGGCGACGATGACCCTGCTGGGCCGGGCCAACTGGTGGCTGCCGCGCTGGCTGGACCGCCTGCTCCCGAAGGTCGACGTGGAGCACCACACGGCTCCGGTCCGCCCGCTGGAGCCGGTCGCCTGACACACCGCCGGCCGGGGGGCCCCCGCGGGGGGGGGGGGGCCGGGGGCCGGCGGGGGCGGGCGGCTGCGCGACGCCCTCGCGGCGTCGACGCTTCCGGGGGACGTCACGCTG
>NZ_JBEXCY010000073.1:0-50245 GCF_040605515.1 Dactylosporangium sp. NPDC005572
GGCGACCCGGCCGGCGGCGAGCGCGTTGCGCCCGGCCAGGCCGGCCCCGGCGAGCAGCGCGCGGGTGGCGAGCACCCCGGCACCGACGGCGAGCAGCAGCGGGGCGGCCTGGGACAGGCCGAATCCGGTGTCGCGCCGCACGTCGGCGGCCGGCTCGGTGGCGACCTGGAAGAACGCGGCGACGGCGAGCGCAAGGGCGCACACCTCGACGGTGGCGGCGGCGAGCGGCCGGCGCGGGAGCACGACCCGCAGCAGGTCCGCGACGCGCCGCTGGGTGGCCGTCCAGTCGGCGACGACCACGATGACGGCGGCCGCCCCGAGCAGCACCCAGAGCTCGACCGGGGGCCGCTGCCGCAGCGCGTAGGCGACCGCGAGCGGCACGGCGGCGCCGGCCGCGAGCGGGATCAGGCTCTGCCCGGCGGTGGCGGCCAGGGCACGCCACCGGGGCAGGCCGCGGATCGCCAGCCGGGCGGCGTCGCCGCGGCGCTCGGCGGCGGCGTAGGCGGCCGCCACCGCGAGGGCCAGCGCGCCGAACAGCAGGACCTGGAGCTCGGCGATGCGGATGCCGCGCAGCGTCGCCCGCCGGTCGGTGGCGAGGGCGGCGGCGAGTGCGGGTGCCCCGGAGTACACCTGCGGAAATGCCGCCTGCAGGCGGATCAGCTCGGCCGAGAGCTCCTCCGGTGCGTCGAACGCCGCCGGGCGCAGCAGGGCGTCGACGGTGGCGATGACCGACACCTTCGCCTGCGCGATCGTGCCGAGCGTCGTGTACGCGGCGAGGCCGCCCTGGTCGGACCAGTACCAGCCGGTCGGGTCGGCCACCTGGAAGACGCCGGTGACGGTGAGCTCGACCGGGGTGGCGGTGAGGCCGGCGTCGTGCCGCACCTTCGCGCCGGGGCCGACCGCGAGCTGCCGGGCCAGGTCGGCGCCGAGCATGACCTCGCCGTCGGCGGACGGGCAGCTCCCGGCGGTGAGCGTGACGTTGCGGCAGACCTCGTCGAGGACGCGCAGCTCGACCGCCTGCTTGCGGTCGCCCGCGTGGAGACCCCCGGCCAGGCGTACCCCGGTGATCATCCGCTCGGTGTTGTCCGACGTCAGCGCGTTGCCGCTGACCAGCTGGCGGAAACGCTCGAGGGTCGGCCCGGGGCTGGTGCCGAGGTCGACCGGGCCGTGGACGCCGAGCGAGCGCTGCGCCTCGCCGGCGGCGCTGATGCGCTCGCGGGTCGCGGTGCGCTCGGCGGTGCTCGCGCCCCAGCCGGCGGCGAGCGCGGCGCTGACGGTGATCGCTGCGAGCAGGGCCATGACGAGTGCCTGCGGGCGTCGCGCCCGCAGCGCGGCGAAGATCAGGCCCAGCATGCAGTGGACCCTAGCGAAGTCCCCTGGGGGCGGCCACCCCACCGTGGCCGCCCCCAGGTGCTCACCAGGTGAAGGTCGCCAGGGCGCCGCCGGGCAGCGTGTACTCGAACGTCTTGCCGCCGATGGTCACCGCGAACGATCGCGGGTCGTCGTTCTGGTTGTGCACGACCAGGGCGATCGTGCCGTCCGGGGTGCGGAAGGCGACGTCCTGGATCTGGCCGTTCCAGCCGGTGGTGCCGTACGAGGTGCTCGCGATGCGCACCGAGCCGGGCGGCACGAACTTGGCCAGGTGACCGATCGTGTAGTACTCGGCGTCGGTGGTCACGCTGCCGTCGGCCTGGCGGGTGACCAGGCCGGTGCAGGTGCCGCAGCCGCCCAGGTGCGGGCCGCCGTCGCCGTCGAGCGCGATGTTCCAGTTGACGACCGACTTCGCCCACTCGCGCGTGGTGCCGATGACGATGTTCCGCGCGTGCCAGACCAGCGTGTCGCGGAAGATCTGGGCCGGCGGGTCGTTCGGGCCGTGCGAGCCGGAGCACTCGGTGAACCAGATGCCCTTGTCGGGGAAGGCGTCGTGCAGCTTGCCCTGCGCCGACGGGTCGCCGGAGTAGCAGTGGTACGCGGTGCCGGCGATCCACTTGGCCGCCGGGCCGGCCAGCAGCCGGTACGGGTAGTCGGTCTCCGGGTCCTCGCCGGGCGGGGTGGACCCGACGTCCCCGGGGTGCGTGGTCCAGTTGTGGTCGTAGCCGAGGATCTTCGTCCGCGGGCTGAACAGGCGCAGCAGCGGGCCGAGGATCTCGATGACCTTCGCCTCCTGGCGCACCGGCAGGTCGGTGCCGGGGTAGGCGCTCGGGTGCCGGTTCTGCGGCTCGTTCTGCACGCTGATGAAGTCGATCGGCACGCCCGCGGCGGTGTAGGCGAGGACGAAGCGCAGCAGGTAGGCGGCGTAGGCCGCGTACACGGCGGGTTCGTCCTTGAGCCGCCCGCCGACGAGGGAGTCGCCGGTCTTCATCCAGGCCGGCGGGCTCCACGGCGTGGCCATGACCTTCAGCTGCGGGTTGAGCTGCCTGGCCTTGCGCAGCAGCGGCAGGATCCGGGCCCGGTCGTGGTCGATGCTGAAGTGCCGCAGCGTGTAGTCGGTCCGGCCCGGGGGCATGTCGTCGTACGTGTAGTGCGCCGGCTCGGCGGTGAAGTCCGACGAGCCGACGGGCTGGCGCAGGAAGCTCACGCCGATGCCGGAGCGCGGGTCGAACAGCTTGCGCATGGTGTCCTCGCGCTGCGCCGGGGTGAGCCGGTAGAGCACGTCGGCGGCGGAGTCGGTGATGGCGGCACCGAAGCCGTCCATTCGCTGGTACGTCTGTGCGGGGTCGACGGTGATCGTGACCTCGGCCGAGGTGCCCGGGTCGAACTTCACGGGTGCGCGCTCGTGCAGCAGCTCGGCGCGGTCGACGGTGGTCACCCAGACCCGGGCGGTCGTGGTCCGGGGTTGTGCGACGGCGCTGCCGGACGCGGCGAGTGCGAGCACGCACCCGGTCGCGATCGCGCCGGTGAGACGGGTGAACATGCGATCTCCTCTGCGGCCTCTGTAACAAAATGAAACAGCCGTGTAACATCGCCGGGCATCAGGAAACTCTCATCGATATCGACTGTCAAGCTTGGTGATGAAACAGATGATTGATCGACGGCGGGTGACAGTCCGCGACATCGCCGCGGCCACGGGGCTGTCGATCGCGACGGTGTCGCGGGCGCTGAACGGGCACGCCACCGTCACGGCGGCGACCCGGGCAGTGGTCGACGAGGCGGCCGAGCGGCTGCGGACGGGATCGCACTCCTTCCGCGGCACCGTGTTCGTGCGCTGCCCGTACCTCCTGACCGACTACTTCGGCCTGATCGTGTCGTCGATCGCCGAGACGCTGAGCCTGCACGGCCGCCAGCTGGTCCTGACCGCGGGCGAGGCCGCGGCCCGCACCCCGCTGCTGGCCGACCTGGCCGGCCGCCAGGGCGTGGCCGGGGTGATCGTGATCCTGCCCCCGGAGCCCGGGTCGGAGCTGCTGGAGCTGCAGGGCCGCGGCGTCCCGTTCGTGGTGGTGGACCCGCGCACCGCCCTGCCGCGCGACATCGTGTCGGTGTCGGCGGCCCACTTCGCGGGCGCCCGGGCCCTCACCGGCCACCTGGTCGGCCTGGGGCACCGCCGCATCGGCGTGCTCGGCGGGCCGACGGAGTGGCTGGTGAGCGACGCCCGCCTGGCCGGGCACAACGCGGCGCTGGCCGACGTGGGCGTGCTGCCGTCACCGGCGCTGCTGCGCGCGGTGGAGCCGACGACCTCGCACGGCTACGCGGCGGCGGCGTCGCTGCTGGACCTGCCGTCCCGCCCGACCGCGCTGGTGTGCTTCAACGACAAGGTCGCGGTGGGCGCACTGCGGGCGGCTGCGGAGCGCGGCCTGCGGGTCCCGCAGGACCTGTCCGTGACCGGCTTCGACGACCTGGACCTGGCCCAGGCGACCGGCCTGACGACGGTCCGCCAGCCGCTGCAGGAGATGGGCCGGATGGCGGTGACGCTGCTGGTCCGCCTGCTGGACCGCCACGAGCTGGACGCCCTGCACGTGGAGCTGGCGACGGAGCTGGTCGTGCGGACCTCGACCGCTCCCCCGCCCTGAGCTACCGGCGGCGGCGGGCGGGCTCGCGTCTGGTCGTGTTCCGCGGCGCGGCGGGCAGCCGCCGGTGGGCCGGCCACTCCACCACGAGCGTGTCGCCGACCTTCAGCGCGCTCCAGCGCTCCTGGGCCGCCCGCAGCGCGGCGACCGCGGTCCGGACGCGCTCCACGGCCGGCCGGGGGACCTCGCCCACCGGGGCGGTCGCGACGTAGTGCGGCAGCTCGGCGTCCGGCAGGTCGGCGGCGCGCTCGACGTAGCCGCCGATGAGCTCGGCCCGCTGCAGCAGCGCGCGGTGCTCACGGATCAGGGCGGCGGACGTGTCCGCCGCGTGGGGCGGCCGGCGGCCCGACACGTGCGTCATGCTCTTGAACACCGCGCCGCCGGCGATCGCACCCCAGATGCCGTCCGGCATGCCCAGCGCATCCTCGACGGTGAAGTGGACGAGGTCGTGCGGGATGTGGTCGGTCACGGGACCGGCATGCATCCGGTACACCACCCCGTCGTCGCGCTCGATCAGCACGTCGGCCCACTGATGGTCGGCCAGCCGGGAGAACGTTACCCGCATTTCCCCACCATCCCGCAGATCGCACGGCGCCACAACGCGATTTCATCGCCGTGAAACGTCGGTCGCGGACCATGGCGGACATGGTCGACGAACGCGCGCAGCTCGAGGTCACCACCCTCGGTGAGTGTCGCATCGATTCGCCGCTCTCGGCGGCGCTGCGCCGGCAGCGCAGCACCCAGCACTACGTCGACGAGGACGACCGGGTGCTGCTCGACGACACGGTGTCGCTCGTCGCCGCCCGCGGGGTGCCGGTGGCGGAGCTGCCGGGGTTCGAGCCGGGCGGACCGCGGTCGAAGATCTTCTTCGACCCGTCGAAGACCCGGGTCGGGATCGTCACCTGCGGCGGGCTGTGCCCGGGGCTCAACGACGTGATCCGGGCCCTGGTCCTGGAGCTCACCAACCACTACGGCGTGCACCGCATCTTCGGCTTCCGCAACGGCTACCAGGGGATGACCGCGCGCTACGGCCGGCCCGTCGTGGACCTCACGCCCGAGGTCGTGAGCGGCATCAACGAGTACGGCGGCACGATCCTCGGCACCTCCCGCGGCAACCAGGACCCGAACGAGATCGTCGACTGCCTGGAGCAGCTGAGCGTCAACGTCCTGTTCGTCATCGGCGGCGACGGCTCGATGCGCGGCGCGCTGAAGATCGCCGATGTGGTCGCCGAGCGGGGCCGCCGCATCGCCGTCGTGGGCGTTCCCAAGACCATCGACAACGACATTCCGTACATCGAACGCTCCTTCGGCTTCCAGACCGCCTTCGGCAAGGCGACCGAGGCGATCCGCGCGGCGCACGTGGAGGCGACGGCGTTCCCGAACGGGATCGGCCTGGTGCAGCTGATGGGGCGGCACTCCGGCTTCATCGCCTGCTATGCGGCGCTGGCCAACAACGACGCCGACTACGTCCTCATCCCCGAGGTGCCGTTCGCGCTCGACGGCCCCGGCGGGTTCCTCGAGCACCTGCGGCGCCGGGTGGTCGACCGCGGGCACGCGATGATCGTCGTGGCCGAGGGCGCCGGCCAGGAGTACCTCAGCACCAAGGGCACCGACGCGTCCGGCAACGTCCGGCTGGAGGACTTCGGCCGCTACCTGCGGCAGCGCATCGCCGAGCACTTCGCCGCCGCGGGCGTCGAGGCGAACCTGAAGTACATCGATCCCAGCTACACCATCCGCAGCGTCCCCGCCGACCCGTACGACAGCGTGTACTGCATCCGCCTGGCCCACGCCGCCGTCCACGCGGCGATGGCCGGGCGCACCGAGATGGTCGTCGGCCGCTGGCGCGGCCGGTTCGTGCACGTACCGATCACGCTGGCGATCAGCTCGCGCAACCTGGTCGACCCGGACGGCGACCTGTGGCTCTCCGTGCTGGAGGCCACAGGTCAGCCGGCCGCGTTCAGCTGAGGCCGGCCCGGCGGGTGCGGACGGCGGCGGCCAGCTCGTCGAGGATGCCCGCGGTCGTGTCCCAGGACATGCAGGCGTCGGTGACGCTCTGGCCGTACGTCAGGTCGCCGCCCAGGTCCTGGCGACC
Organism: Dactylosporangium sp. NPDC005572; assembly: GCF_040605515.1. Taxonomy (NCBI): domain Bacteria; kingdom Bacillati; phylum Actinomycetota; class Actinomycetes; order Micromonosporales; family Micromonosporaceae; genus Dactylosporangium; species Dactylosporangium sp. NPDC005572. Next base: position 6,097 of record NZ_JBEXCY010000073.1, read on the forward strand.
GGCCACCAGGAAGCTCTCCAGCATGATGCCGGCGATGCCCTCCTGGCCCGCGGCGATCTGCTCGGCCACCTCGCCGGAGACCGAGGCCTGGCGCACGTGGTCCTTGCCGCTGTTGCCGTGGCTCGCGTCGACGATGAGGCGCTGCGGCATGCCGGCCTTCTCCAGGCGGGCCAGGGCGTCGCGGATGTCGGACGGGCCGTAGTTCGGGCCCGAGCGGGCGCCGCGCAGGATGATGTGGCAGTCCGGGTTGCCCGTGGTCGACACGACCGCGGCCCGGCCGTCCTCGTCGACGCCGAAGAACACGTGCCTGCTGGCCGCGGTGCGGCAGCCGTCGATGGCGACCTGGACATCGCCGTCGGTCCCGTTCTTGAATCCGACGGGCATCGACAGGCCCGACGCGAGCTGCCGGTGGACCTGGCTCTCCGGCGTGCGGGCGCCGATCGCGCCCCAGGAGACGGCGTCGGCGATGTACTGCGGGCTCGTCGGCTCCAGGAACTCGCAACCCACCGGCAGGCCCAGCCCGAGCACGTCGAGCAGCAGCCGCCGGGCCAGCCGCAGCCCGGTGGGCACGTCGAACGTCTCGTCGAGCCCCGGGTCGTTGATCAGGCCCTTCCAGCCCACCGTCGTGCGGGGCTTCTCGAAGTACACCCGCATCACCACGCAGAGATCGTCACTGTGCTGTGCGGCCGCGGCGGCCAGGCGGCGGGCGTAGTCGACGGCCGCGACCGGATCGTGGACGGAACACGGCCCGACCACGACGAGCAGGCGGTCGTCCTGCCCGGTGACGATCCGGTGCACCTGGTCGCGTGATCGGCGGACCAGGTCGGCGCGTGCGTCGTCCATGGGCAGCTCGGCGGTGAGCTCGCGCGGCGTGACCAGCGGCCGGTAGCCGGTGACCCGCAGGTTGCTGGTGTCGTTCATGAGGCCCTCCCAGGTTGGCGGCGGGCTCATCGGACGACCAGCCCGCCGTGTGACACGACGAAGGGCAGAGACCGAGGTCTCTGCCCTTGCTGGCTCCGGGTGACTGGCGTTCAGCGCAAACGACCGCCGGCTCCACCCGGAGCCACGGTAAAGCGCCAATACCACCGAATCACGCCGCCACTGTACCGCACCGGCCGCCGCGGGCAACGTGACCGGGGCCTCACGCGGCGAGCACGTCGGCGACGGCCTTGCGGGCCGGGTTGGGGCTGGCCGCCGACGCGCTCGGGTGCACCCGGTTGGTGAGCAGGACGAGTACGACCCGCCGCCGCGGCTCCACGACGATCGACGTGCCGGTGAAGCCGGTGTGGCCGAAGGCGCCGCGGCCGGCCAGGCGGCCCATGTACCACGCCTGGTCGAGGTCGACGCCCAGCCCGTGCGCGGCGGACGGGCCGAACGCGGTGTTCTGGTTCGTGCGCATGAGCTCGATCGTGGGCGGCCGCAGCAGCGGGCCGCCGCTCAGCAGCGCCCGCCCGAGCAGCGCCACGTCGGCCGCGGTCGCGAACAGGCCCGCGTGCCCGGCCACGCCGCCGAACGCGGCCGCCGACGGGTCGTGCACGGTGCCGCGCAGCGTGCCCTCGGTCGCCGCGATGCGCGGCAGCAGCGCCGCTGGCGGCCGATACCCGGTGTCGGCCATCCCGAGCGGCACCGCGATCTGCCGCCGCACCTGCCGGTCGAGCGGCTCGCCGCCGAGCCGCTCGGCGAGCGCCCCGAGCGCGATGAAGTTCTGGTCGGCGTAGATGTACCCGCTGCCGGGCGCGGCGACCGGCGGCTCGCGCAGCACGTGGGCGAGCCGGTCCGCCGGGTCGGCGCCGGCGATCGGCGTGTCCTTCGACAGCCCGGACGTGTGGGTCAGCAGCATGCGGACGGTGATGTCCGGCTTGCCCTGGAACAACGGGAGATAGCGGTCGACCGGCGCGTCGAGCTGCACGGCGCCCCGCTCGTACAGCCGCAGCACCAGGATCGCCGTGAACACCTTCGTCAGCGAGGCCAGGTCGTAGAGCGTGCCCGTCGTCGCCGGGACCGGATCGGCGCCGTAGCGCACGGCGTCGCCGACGGCGAAGTGCGCGACGACGTGCCCGTCGACGGCGGCGAAGAGCACGGCCCCCGGGAACAGGTTGGCGTACCGCTGCAGCGCCGAACGAAGCGGCGCCTCATAGCCGCCGGCGGGTGGCGCCCAGGGCGACGGCGTGGACACCGGCAGCGCCCACGGGTCGATCGACGCGGCCGCGACCTGCGGGGCCGAGCAGCCGGCCAGCGCCGCGCCGAACAGCCCCAGGACCGCCCGCCGCCTCACTTGGGCGCGCGGACGGCCTCGTAGAGGGCGGCCATGTCGTGCTCGTGGTAGCCGCGCTCGACCGCGGTCTCCAGCAGGCGCCGCGCCGCGTCGACGACCGACGTGTCGATGCCGGCCTGCGCGCCCAGCTCGCCGACGAGGCGGGCGTCCTTCGCGGCGCCGCTCGCCGGGAAGGCCACCGGATAGTCGCGGTCCATCATGGCCGCTCCCTTGAGCTGGGCGTACTGCTGGTCGAGCGGGCCGCCCGCGATGAGCGACAGGAACAGCTTCGGGTCGATGCCGAGCGCGTCGGCGAGGGCCACGCTCTGCGCGGTCGCGGCGACGGTCGTCATGACCCAGCTGTTGACCACGAGCTTGGTGCGGCTGGCGGCGCCCGCCTCGCCGAGCCAGGTCACCTTGGCCGCGATCGGCCCGGCCAGCTCCTCGACCCGGGCCCGGACCTCGGCCGGCCCGGACCCGAGGATGTTGAGCTTGCCCTGCTCGGCGGGGCCGCGCGTGCCCAGGACGGGCGCGTCGACGTACACCAGGCCGAGCCGCGCGGCGAGCGCCCCGAGCGCGTCCGCGCCGTCGGCCCCGACCGTGCTCATCTGCAGCCAGAGGGCCCCCGGCGTCAGGCCCGGGGCGGCGGCCGTCATGACCTCCTCGACGACCGGCGCGTCGAACAGCATGGTGACGACCACGTCGGCCCCCGCGACCGCCTCGGCCGGCGAGCCCGCGACCACCGCCCCGTCGGCGGCGAGCGGCTCGGCCGCGTCGCGGGTGCGGTTCCAGACCCGCACCTCCTGCCCGGCCTTCAGCCAGTTGCGCGCGATCGCCGCGCCCATGATCCCGGTTCCCAGCACCGCCAGCGTCATGCCCCGATCGTCGCATCCGCGCGGTTGGCGGCCTTTTCCGGGGCGCGCGTGCCGAAGGCGCTCAATGCCGACTCCAGCAGCGGCAACGCGTGCAGCACCTGCCGCGTGCGGATCAGCGCGTCCCACACCCGCTCGAACTTCTTCCAGCCGCCCGCGTACGCCAGGTGGCGCAGCCGGTCACCGGCCGACGAGTGGGCCGCGGCGCCGCGCCAGAGGTTGCCCCAGCGGTAGAAGTCCCGGTACGCCCGCCAGTACCCCGCCTCCAGCTGCGCCGCCGTCATCCCGCGCGGCTCGTACACCACGTGCCGGGTGTCGTACAGGTCCCAGTCGCGGTGCCGGATCCGCCCCTCGCCCTCGATCCGCCGGAAGAGCCCGGTCCCCGGGTACGGCGTCATGATGTGGAACGTCGCCGTCTCGACTCCCTGCCCGACCGCCCAGGCCACGGTACGGTCGAACACGTCGGGGCCGTCGGCGTCGAGGCCGAACACGAAGCTCGCGTTCACCATCGCCCCGGCGTCGTGGACCCGCCGCACGACGGCCGAGTAGTCGCGCCCGACGTTCTGCCGCTTGCGCTGCTCACCGAGCCCCTCGGCGTTCACCGTCTCGAAGCCGACGAACACGCTGCGCAGCCCGGCCTCGACCGCCAGCTCCAGCAGGTCCGGCTTCAGCAGGGCGTCCACTGTGGACGCCCCCTGGAACACCCGGCCCATCCCGCGCATCCCCTCGAACAGCGCCCGCGCGAACCGCGCGTTGCCGAACAGGTGGTCGTCGAGGAAGTACAGATGCCGCCCCGGCAGCCGCTCGATCTCGGCGAGCGCGGCGTCGACGGCCTGCGTGTAGAACGACCTGCCACCCTCGAAGAAGGCATCCTTGTAGCAGAAGTCGCAGTGGTGCGGACATCCCCGCGTGACGACGATGGAGTTCGGCACGAGATACCGATGTCGCTGGATGAGGTCCCGCCGGATGGGCGGCAGCCCTTCGAGCGTTCTCTTCTCCGAGTCGTACCGCCGCAGCGCCGCCTTCCGCCGGAAGTCCGCGAGAAACACGGGCCAGGTGTCCTCGCCGGGCCCGGTGAAGATCACATCGGCGTGCTCTGCGGCCTCGTCGGGCAGCGAGGTGACGTGCAGTCCGCCGAGCGCGACGAAGACGCCGCGACGGCGGTACCAGTCGGCCAACTCGTACGAGCGGCGCGCCGAGGTGATGTACACCTGGATCACCACCAGGTCCGGCAGGGGGTCGTCGCTCGGGTCGAACCGCTCGACGTGCTCGTCGACGATGCGCACATCGTCGTCGTCGCCCAGATACCCGGCCAGGGTGGCCAGCCCGAGCGGCGGGAAGAGGGAGTACTTGATCGGCCGGAAGAGCGGACTGGTGGCCTCGGTCAGGGCCGGAAGAATCATCAGCACCCGCATGGATCCGACGGTAGGCGCGCCGCCGGACCCGATTGGTGGACGACTTGTGGAGATGCCGTGCCACAACGACCCGTCAGAGGTCCACGTCGACCCAGACCGCGGCGTGGTCGGAGGCGCCGTGGCGGGCCGCGGTCAGGTCCTCGTAGACCGTCCAGTGGCTCGGCGGCTTCTTGTTCGACGGGGTGCCCCACAGGCCCTTGCGGAAGACGCCGCCCGCCGTCACCCGCTCGGCCAGCTCCGGGCTGAGCAGGATGTAGTCGAGGCGGTTGCCCAGGGTGCAGGACTGGAAGCTGCCCGGGCGCTCGTGGTCGGTGTCCTTCGCGTCGTAGAGGCCCGTGAACGCGTCGAGGTCGTAGGCGTTGACCAGCGGCGTGCCCGGGTCCAGCAGCGGCTCCAGGGTCGGGTGGTGCTTCGGGTCGTGGCGGTCCGGGGCCTTGTTGAAGTCGCCCATGATCGCCACGTACTCGGCGCCGTCCGCGCGGAGGCGGTCGTAGATCGCGCGTACCTCGGCGCTCTGGCGGGACCGCAGCGGGTCCGGGTCGCCGCCGGTGAAGGACTGGCTCTTGAGGTGGTTCAGCAGCAGGTACAGGTCGGTGCCGCCCGGCAGCCGTAGCTTGTACAGCGGGCAGTCGCGGCTGAACAGGCGCTTGCCGGGGCGGCCCGGGTCGGGGACGTCGACGTGGCTGCGGACCCAGTCGACGTCGATCGCCGCGGTACACACGAGGCCCACGTCGATGCCGCGGGCGTCATTGCCGTCGACCAGCATCGCGTGGCCGTAGCGGCCGTCGAGCAGCTCGTCGTTGAAGCGCACGAGGGCCGGGCGGTTCTCGGCCTCGACCAGGCACAGGACGTCGGCGGCGACGTCGCCGATCACCCGCGCCGTCATCCGGGTCGACTGCTCGTCGACCGGCTCGACGGTCAGCTCCACCCAGCCGGTCCAGTCGGCCCGGCCGCGGGCCACGATGCGTGGCTCGCGGTCGTCCGGCGCGGCGAGGAAGTCGCCGCGGTTCTCGCGCAGGACCGCCCACGCGGTCTCGAACTGCTCCTTGTTGAGCCGCCGCCCGGCGCGCGTCTCCACCAGCACGCCGAGCGTCTGCAGCGCGTCGAGCATCGCCGCCTTGTCGTCGTCGGAGTACTCCGCCTTCGCCGCGATCCGGTTGAACGTCTCGAACGCGGTCAGCGCCGGCTGCCCCGCATCCCGGAGCGCTTTGGCTCGTGCGAACAGGTTCTCCACGTTGAACGTCGCCAGCCGCATGCACGCACCGTAGCAATCCCTCACCGACGGTCAGGTCGGCAACGCGACACGTTCGTCCCAGTCGATGGGGTGGTCGAACTGCCACGCGAACGAGCTGGGCTGCGCGAACCGCATCAGCACCGGCATGAGCAGGTCGCGCAGCACCCGGCCGACCGGCCCGGCGGCCTTGTCGCTGTTGGTCCGCTCGGCCATCTTGATGATCCGCTCCACGCGCTGGCGGCGGATCCGCTCGTACTGCTGGAAGGCCTGCTCCCGGGGAAGGTCGCGCAGGCACCGGGCGAGCTGGACCGCGCTCTCGATCGCGAGGGAGGCGCCCTGCCCGGAGCTCGGGCTGGTCGGGTGGGCCGCGTCGCCGATGAGCACGACGCTGCCGCGGTGCCACGTCGGCACCCTCGGGATGTCCTCCAGGCCGCCCGTGACCACCAGCTGGTCCGGGTCGGTGCGGCGGATCAGCTCGACGGCCGGCACCCGGTCGTCGCGGAACACCTCGGCCAGCCGTCGCAGCCACTCGTCGTTGCCGGTCGCGCGCGCCTCGGCGGCGCTCATCGGCGTGCGGTGCGGCAGGTTGGCGAACCAGCCGCCCTCGTCCGGGCCGACCTGGTACCCGAAGAAGGCCCGCTTGCCGAACACCATGTGCATCTTGTCGTGGGTGTCGTCGAGGCCGTCGGTCTTGGCCACGCGCGCGCCGAAGCCGAGCAGTCCGGCGTAGCGCGGCTCGGGCGCCGCCGGGTCGATCAGGCGCCGGGTGGTGGAACGGATCCCGTCGGCGCCGATGATGACGTCGGCAGCCGCGGTCGTGCCGTCCGCGAACCGGGCTTCGTCACCATCAATGTTGACGAGTTTCTTGCCGTGCTCGAACGCGATGCCCCGCCGGACGGCCTCGTCGTACAGCGCGCGGTACAGCTCCGCCCGCCACACGAGCAGCATCGGCGGCAGGTCGGCCGGGCTGCCGAACTCGCCGAGCCGCTTGCCCGTCCAGCTCTGCATGACCATCCCGGCCATGGGGGTGCCGATCCGCTCGACGACGTGCTCGGCATCGATGGCCTTGAGCGCGGTACGCCCGTTGGGCGCGATGCTGAGCGCCCCGCCCACGCCGTCGGCGGTCCCGTCGTACGCCTCGAACACACGACTTTCGATCCCGGACTTCTGCAGCGCCATGGCTGCGACGGGGCCGGCAATCCCGCCCCCGATGACGATCGCCTTCATGGCTCAAGTATTCAGCTCTGACTAGTCAGAGTCAACTATTCGCGCGCAACTCCTCGTGGAAGGCTGCCCACGTCGGCCCCCAGTCCGTGGTGATCTTCTCGATGAACTCGCCCACGAAGGCCGTCTCGGCATCGATCAGCCTGACCCGATATACCTCCTCGACCAGGAACAACGGGTGCACGCCCTCACTGTCGGCCAGATCGATCGCCCGCTGCGTCTCGGCCCGCACGGCGTGGAGCCGCCGGAGCCGCTGGTCGAGCAGCTCGACGACCTCGTCCGGTTCGAGCGCGCCGATGAGCGAGAGCGCGGAGACGAACGCCGGGTACTCGTGCTGCGGCTGCTCCACCAGCTCCCGGAGCCAGTCGCGCAGCTCGGCCCGCCCCTCCGCGGTGATCGCGTACACGGTCCGCTCGGGCCGCTGGCCGTCGCGGCTGGTGGCCTGCTCGGCCACGAACCCGGCCTTGGCGAGCTGCTGGATGACCATGTACAGCGACCCGTGGGTGAACTTGATGCTGCGCGCGTCGCCGTTGGCCTGCAGTGCCTTGCTCAGCTCGTAGGGGTGCATCGGCGCCTGGCTGAGGTATGCGAGCGCGGCGAGCGCAAGGAGGTTGGCGACCTTCCGCTTGCTCATCGCCCGCCGCCCTTCGGCTTGATCGCCGTTTCGGCCTCGGCGGCGCCCTCCTTGGTCGCGCGCTGGTCGATGTCCCCGACCACGCCGAGCTCGGCCAGCGACCCTTCGTCAAGCTGGATGTGGGCGACGGCGAGGTTCTCCTCGAGGTGCTCCAGCCGCGACGTACCTGGGATGAGCAGCGTGTTCGGCGCGACGGCCAGCACCCAGGCCAGCGCCACCTGCGCGGGCATGACGTCGAGCCGCCGGGCGACGTCCTTGACCCGCGGGTGCCCGATCACCCGCTCCCGCCCGAACGCGGCCCCGAGCGGAAAGAACGGCACGAACGCGATCCCGCGCTCGGCACACTCCCGCAGCACGCCCTCGGACCCCCGGTCGACGAGGTTGAACGGATTCTGCACGCAGGCGATCGCGGTCCGCCCGAGTGCCCGCCGCAGCTGCCCCACCTCGACGTTGCTGAGCCCGATCCCCCCGATGAGCCCCTCGTCGCGCATGGCGATCATCGCGTCGAGCTGCTCGCCGAACTCCCCGTGCCCGGTCAGCCGCAGATTGACCACCGCGAGCTGCTCGAGCTTGAGCGCCTTGAGGTTCTCCAGCACGCCGGCCCGCAGCTGCTCGGGCCGCTGCGCCGGCACCCACCCGCCATGGGCGTCCCGCTCGGCCCCCACTTTGCTGACAATGACCAGCCGCTCGGGGTACGGATACAACGCGCTGCGCAACAGCTCGTTCGCGACGTCGGGCCCGTAATACTGGGCCGTGTCGATGTGGTCGACCCCCAGCTCCACGGCCCGCCGCACCACGGCCAGCGCCTCGGCCCGATCCCGGGGCGGCCCGAACGCCCCACGCCCGGGAAGCTGCATGGCCCCGAACCCGACCCGGTGCACCTTCCGACCGCCCAGTGGGAAGCTCTTCACACGGCCAGCCTACGGCCCGCCACCCCCACCCCAGCCACACCACGTGCCGTTCCCCCCACCCGGCCCCACTACGAGTCGATGGCGGCGGCGCACCCCCAACCCCCTGCGCCGCCGCCTTCCCCCCGTTCGGAGTTCCGTGGCCGTAAGCCTGCCCGGTGGCAGGTGCTCCGCACATCGGGGAATGTCCCCCACAGCGAATCTCAGGGTTCCCGGGCGGCGCGGTGGGTGGCCGGTAAATGGGTCACCGGGTCGAAAACCCGACCGGCGCCGCGTATGTCCGATCCACTACGGTGTACGGGCATGACCGCACCGAACGCTTCCGGCCCCACCCCAGCCGGGCTCGGCGCCCGTGTCGTCGCCCTGGTCGGGGCACTGGTCGCGCTGCTCGCCCTCTCGTTGCCGTGGGCGAGCGAGGACAACACGATCACGGTCCAGGGGCAGCTCTTCGACTCGGAGGCGTTGCTGGTCCGGGGCGGGGTCGAGTGGACCGGATGGGGGATCGCGGCGGCCAGCCGGCTCGACGGGCACCGGCCGGTGGCGATCGCCGTGGCGATGGTCATCATCACCGGGACCGTGGTGGTGGCCGGGATCGCCTGGGCGGCGTTCGAGCGGCCACGGCGGATCTGGATCGCGCCGGCCGCGGCCGGGGTCGCCCTGCTGCTGTTCATCCTGAGCTTCCCGCTGCTGTCGGGCGTGCAGGGGCGGTTCGGGGCGGGGCACATCACGTCCGTCGAGTTCGGGGTCGCGGTCTGGCGCCTCGCATTGGCCGTCGTCGTTGTCGGGGCCACCCGGCTCGCGCTGCTCCAGGAAGTGGTGCGGCCCGGGCGGCGCACGTATCAGTAGGGATGATCCCCGGTCAGAACATGATCACGGTCTTGACGCCGTCCCCGGTTCACTCGCCCACCAGTCGCGCGGCGTGGTGGTACTGCTGCCTCGTCACGAACCGCAGCATCTCGTTCATGCTCGTGAGCGTGGCGTCGTCGAACCGGTCCATGAACGCGCTGCCCTCGGTGACGATCGGCCCGAAGATCTCGCCGGCGACGCGCGTCGCGTGGTCGGTCGGGCGCACCGTCACCCGCCGCCGGTCGGCCGAGTCGCGCACCCGGGTCACGTAGCCGGCCCGCTCCAGGCGGTCGATCGCCGTCGTCACCCCGCCGGTCGTCAGCCCGGCGGCGGCCGCCAGCTCGCCCGGGCTCAGCGGCTCCGGCGCGAACAGCAGCTCCAGGCAGCGCATGTCGGTGCGGTTGAGGCCGAGCCGGTCGGCGACCCGCTGGTCGAGCACGTCGACCGCGCGCTGGTACGCCTGCATCAGCTCGCCGAACTCGGCAATCAGGGGCCTCACCCTTGCCAGCCTACCGGATCGCTCGTACCGTAAGTAACTAGAAAATCTAGTCACTCAACAATCAAGGCGGTACGCATGCGAGTCATCATCATCGGCGCCGGCACGGGCGGCATGTGCCTCGCGCACGGGCTGCGCCGCGCGGGCGTCGACGTCGTCGTCTACGAGCGCGACCGCACCCGCACCAGCGGCCTGCACGGCTACCGGGTCGGCATCGACCCGCACGGGAGCCGCGCGCTCAAGGCCTGCCTGCCGCCCGAGCTGTACCGCACGTTCGTCGCCACCTGCGCCCGGGCGCCCGAGTGGTTCGCGTTCCTGGACGAGCGCCTCCGCCCGACGCTGACGCTCCGCCTGCGACCGGCGGCGGACGACGTCAACGACGAGAAGTCGGTGAGCCGGATGACGCTGCGGCAGGTCCTGTTCACCGGCATGGAGGACGTCATCCGGTTCGACAAGGAGTTTCAGCGGTACTCCCACACGCCCGACGGTCGCGTGACCGCGCACTTCGCCGACGGTACCGCCGACACCGCAGACCTGCTGGTCGGGGCCGACGGCGTCAACTCGCCCGTCCGCCGCCAGCGGCTCCCGCACGCCCGGCTGGAGGACGCCGGGATCGTCGCGATCGCCGCGAAGGTGCCGATGACCCCGGAGAGCACCGCGCTCATGCCGCCCGGGCTGTTCCCCGGCATCGGCCTGATCCTGGCGCCGCGCGGCCTGGCCTGCATCCTGCACTGGATGGAGTTCCCGTGGTCGGCCGACGGCCGCCCGGAGCCGGCCGGCAACGACGCGGACCTGCTGGCCGCGTGGCCCGGCCTGCTGTTCGACAACACGCGCGACTACCTGAACTGGGGCCTGTCCGCCGCGACGGGCCGGTTCCCGGCCGACGTCATGGACCGCCACGGCCGCGACCTGGTCGACCTGGCGATCCGGATGACCCCGCGCTGGGACGCCCGCCTGCACCGGCTGTTCGCCCTGACCGACCCGAGCACGTGCTTCCCGATCAACATCCGCACCTCGGTGCGCGTCGACCCCTGGCCGACGGACAACGTCACCCTGCTGGGCGACGCCATCCACACGATGACCCCGGGCCAGGGCGTGGGCGCCAACACCGCGCTGCGCGACGCCCACCACCTGGTCCAGGCCCTGACCAGCGGTCGCCCGCTGCTGGAGGCGGTGGCGGCCTACGAACGCGCGATGCTGGAGTACGGCTTCGCGGCCGTCGAGGCCTCCAAGCGGCAGACCGGTGGCGACCAGCTGATCCACAAGCCGGTCATCGGCCGCCTGGCGCTGGCCGGTCAGCGCGCGTTCCTGCGCGCGACCGACCGCATCCCGGCCCTGAAGCGCCGCTTCGAGGCCGGCCTCTACGAGACCCGCGGCACCCTAGAGGCCGAGGACGGCGGGGAGGTCGCGGACCGACTCCAGGACGTGGGTGGCGCCCGCGGCTGACAGCGCCTCGGCATCGTGTGCGCCGGTCAGGACGCCGGTGACCGTGCGGGCGCCGGCGCGCAGGCCGCACAGGATGTCGTAGGTCGTGTCGCCGGCCGTCGCGACCTCGCGGACGTCGTCGATCTCCAGCCGCAGGACCGCGGTCAGGACCAGGTCGGGGAACGGGCGGCCGCGACCGGCCTCGGCCGGCACCAGGGTCAGGTCGGCCAGCTGCTGCCAGCCCAGCGCGGCCAGGATGCGGTCGGCCGTCGCGCGGGAGAAGCCGGTCGTCAGGGCCACCTTCACACCCGCGGTGCGCAGCGTCTCGACCACGGCCGCGGCGCCGTCGATCGGCACGCAGTGGCCGGCGCCGACCAGGTCGCCGTAGGCCGCCTCGAAGGCCGCGTTCGCTGCCTGGGCGCGAGCCTCGGTGCCCGCGTTCGCGCCCTGGGCGCGGGCCTCGTCGCCGGTTAGCAGGTGGCGGAAGACGCTGATCTTCGACTCGCCCATCGTCGCGCGGACGTGGGCGAGCATCGGGGCGTACGCCGGGTCGTCCGGCGCGACCCCCTGGGTGCCGATCGCCGCCGTGAACGCCTGCTCGACCAGGCCGTCGTCGCGGACCGTCGTGCCGGCCATGTCCAGGACCACCAGTGCTACCACGCCAACTCCTCGGCCGTCTGCTCGGCGATTGCGGGGGAACAGGTCATGCCGCGGCCGCCCGGGCCGGTCACCAGCCAGGCGCCGGGCCGGACCTGCGAACGGTGGGCGACGGCCGCCGGGTCGAGGCACTGGGCGTACACCCCGTGCCACCGCCTGACGATCCGCGGGAGCGGCCGGCCGAGCAGCTCGGACGCGACCTGCGTGACGTGGTCGTACGGCGCCTCGACCTGGTCGAACGGGAACGGCTCCGCGTAGGCGTGCGTGTCGCCGATGGTGAGGCCGCCGTCGAGGCGCTGCACCATGAGCAGCTGCATCGCGTGCTCGGCGGCGACGGGCGGCTGGGGCTGCCCGGCGAGCGGCGCGGCGTCGTAGGCCGGGTAGTAGCGGAAGCTGTCGGCGTCGGCGACCGACGTGGTCAGCGGCTCCCCCAGCGGCTCGGTCTGCGCCATCTGCAGCCAGACCCGCCGCACGGGCAGCGCCGGGGCCAGCTCGCGGACCAGCCCGCTCAGCGCGGCGCCGGTGGCCAGCACGACCTGGTCTCCGGCGTGGGTCTCACCGTGGTCGTCCACGACCCCGTCCGCCGACACGTCGCGCACCTCCCGGCCGGGCCGCCAGGCATACCGGCCGGATGCCTCCAGGAGCGTTCGCAGCGCGGGCAGGGCCACGCGCGACTCGACGGCGCCGTCCAGCGCGCAGTGCAGGGCGCCGAGGAACGATCCGCGCAGCGCCGGGTTGAGCGCCCGCGCCTCGGCCGGCGACAGCAGCCGCCAGCCCCGCGTCGCCGCGGAGTCCCGCGCCAGGGCCGTCCTGGCCACCTCCAGCTCGGCCTCGGTGCGGCACAGGGTCAGCGAGCCGTTGCCGCGGAAGCCGACGCCGGGAACCCGCGCGCCGATCTCCTCCCACAGCTGCCGGGCCCGCAGCGCGGTCGCCAGCTCGGGACCCTCGGCGCGGCCGGAGACCCACACCAGGCCGAAGTTGCGCACCGACGCGCCGCGGGCCTCCGCCTCGCGCTCGAGGTGCACCACCTCGTGCCCCCGCTCCACCGCATGCCAGGCGTGCATGGTGCCGAGCACCCCGCCGCCGACGATGACGATCCGCACCGGTCACCCCACTCAGTTAAAGGTCTGAACCTTTAATCTACTCGCAGCCGGGTCTCGAAGCCAATGCGATCTCCGCGATACAGCGAGCGCACCCACTCGATCGGCACGCCGGCACTGTCGAGCGAGCGTCGCTGCATGAGCAGCAGCGGTACCGCCGGGTTGGTGCCGAGCAGCAGCGCGTCGCGCGGGGTGGCCAGGACGGTCTCGATCCGCTCGGTGGCCTCGGCGTGCCGGACCCCGTACCGCGCGGCCAGGTGGGCATAGAGCGACGTCGTCGGGTCGAAGCCGTCGAGCAGGTCCGGGAAGCGCGCGACCGGCAGGTACGTGCTCTCCACGCCCAGCGGCTCGGCGTCGGCGAGCAGCACCCGCTCCAGGTGCCAGGCGCGCCCCTCCCCCAGCTCGGGCGGGGCCGGCACCTGCTCGGCGGTCACCACCCGCCGGCCCGGCCGGTGACCCGCCTCGCGCAGCGCCTCGGTGTAGCTCACCAGCGCGAGCGGCTGCACGATCTTCGGCGCGGCGACGAACGTGCCCTGCCCCCGGTGCGCCCGCAGCCGCCCCTCCACGGTCAGCTCCGAGATCGCCTGGCGCAGCGTCGAGCGGGACACGCCGAACCGCGCGGCCAGGTCCCGCTCGGCGGGCAGCAGCGCGCCCACCCCCAGTTCCGAGAGGAGGTTCAGCAGCTGCGCCTTCACGGCGTAGTACTTCGGAATCCGCCCGTGCGAGGGCACCCCGCCGTCCACTGCGCTGGTCATCCCGCTGTTCTATCGCACGGCCTCCTGCCATGGACGGCCGTCCAGCTCCGCCGTCAGCTCGAAGTGGTACAGCGCGGTCGCCGCCACGTCGACCTGACCCGTCCCCGACGGCCGCCCACCGGCCGCGATGCCCGGCCCGGCCGCGACGATCCAGGTGCCGCGCTCGTCCTCGCGGCAGCCGCCGTGCCCGCCGTCGGGGACCCGGTGGCCGTGGTCGGTCGTGACGATCACCAGCCACTCCCCCGGCCCCCGGGCGGCCAGCACCTCGCCCAGCCGGCGGTCCTGCTCCTCGGCGGCGGCCCGGTAGGCCGCGCCCGTCCCGACGGTGTGGGCGACGTCGTCGGTGCTGCCCAGGTACACGAAGGCGGCGTCGACGTCCCGCAGCCGCCCGCACGCGTCGGCCGTCACGCTCGCGTCCGCGCTCCCGTAGCCGTCGGCCTCGCCGTCGAAGGTGACCCGCACGCCCACGGCCGGGCCGAACGTGCCCTGCCGGTGCAGCTCGGCCCAGCCGACCGCCGAATACGTGCGGTACCGTGGCGACATCCGCGTCAGGAAGTCGGGAAACTCGGCGTAGCGCGCGCCCGCGAACCCGTTGTCGCGCACCCCGTGCCGGCCCGGCCACACGCCCGTCGCGATCGTCGACCAGCCCGGACCGCTCGACGACTCGGCGACCGGCGGGCACGGCACCAGGCTGTGACCGACCGCACCCTCGGCGACCAGACCCTTGAGCAGCGGCATGTCGGCCGCCTCGACGACGGGCCAGTTCAGGCCGTCCATGCCGACCACGAGCAGCTTGCGCACGGCCGACAGCAAAACCCCACTGGATGAACGCCGCGTGACGCTACAGTGTGCCGCGTGAAGACCCCGATGGGCGGCGGCGTGGCCCCCGGCTTCGAATCCGTGGCGGACACCTTCCGGGAGCTGCTCGACAGCGGCGCGGAGACGGGCGCCTCCTGCGCCGCCTACGTGCGCGGCGTGCTCGTGGTCGACCTGTGGGGCGGCTGGGCCGACGCCGCCCGGACCCGCCCGTGGGAGCCGGACACGCTGGTCACGGTCTTCTCGGCGAGCAAGCCCGTAACCGCCCTGGCGGTGCTGGCGCGGGTCGCCGACGGCCGGATCGAGCTGGACGCCCCGATCGTGCGCTACTGGCCGCAGTTCCCGCACCCCGGCGCGACGGTCCGCCACGCCCTGTCGCACCAGGCGGGGCTGCCCGCCGTCGCTGCTTCGCTCACGGCGGCCGAGGCCCTGGACTGGCCCCGGTTCACCGCCGCGATCGCCGCCTCGCCGCTGGAGTGGGAGCCCGGGACGGCGGTGGGCGAGCACGCGCTGACCTACGGCAACATCCTGGGCGCCATCCTCCGGGGCGCGACGGGCGAGACGATCGGCTCGGTGGTGGCCTCCTTCGGGGTGGACTTCCATTTCGGGCTGTCGCCGGCGGACATCGTGCGGTGCGCCGAGGTCGAGCACGGCTCGCCCGACTGGCCGTCGGCGTCGATCCACGGCCACGGCGACCTGTGGGCGCGCGCACTGGGCAACCCGCCCGACCTGCTGTCGACGTCGGTGCTGAACGGCGCCGCGTGGCGCGAGGGCGAACTACCCGCGGTGAACGGCCACACGACGGCCCGCGGCCTGGCCTCCCTCTACGAGCGGCTCTCCTCGCTGCTCCCGGCGGACCTGCTGACCGAGGCGCTGTCGACCCAGGTCAACGGCTACGACCGGCTGCTCCAGGAGGACGCGGAGTGGACGCTGGGCTGGCGCCGCGACGAGTCGTGGGTGGGCATGGGCGGCATCGGCGGCTCCTCCGCGGGCGGCACGTTCGCGGGCGACCCGCGCACCGACTACCGGCTGGCCTACGTGACCCGGCACCTGGCCGACCACGACCGGGGCAACGCGATGTACGACGCCCTGGAGGCCTGCCTCGCCTCGTCCTCGCCTTCCTCGTCGTCCTCAGAGGTGTAAGCCGTCCAGGATGCGGTCGAGGCCCCAGGTGAACTGGCCGGTGCCGACATACGCCGACATCGTGGCCGCGGTGCGGGCCGTGCGGGGGTAGACGTCGGCGGGGACGGCGTCGAAGGCCTTGCGTCGGGCGAGCATGCGCTCCTCCTCCGGTGGGGCCGCGGCGGTCGGGTCGAGCTCGACGGCCTCCAGGGCGACGAAGCCCAGCAGGTACACGATGATGAGGTAGCAGGCGCGGGCCGCCTCGTCGTCCTCCAGGCCGCCGTCGGCGAGGGCGTCGAGGAGGCGCTCGCCGAGCAGGAGGGCCTGCGCGCCGTCCATGGGGGCGCCGAGCACCAGGCCGGCGGCGCCCGGGTGGCTGATCAGCCCGTCGCGCAGGCCGGCGGCGAGCCGGTGGATGCGCCGGCGCACCGGGACGGCCGGGTCGGCGAGCGCGTCGAGGTCGGCGTGGGTGCCGATGAGCCGGTCGACCACCGCGCGTAACAGCGCCGCCTTGTCCGGGAAGTACGTGTAGAGCGCGTTCGGCGCGACGCCGAGCGCGGTGGCGATGCCGCGTAACGACATCCCGTCGGGCCCGCGGTCGTCGAGCAGGTCGAGCGCCGCGTCGACGATCGCGGCGTCGGACAGGTCACCGCGCGGTCCGGGTCGTGCCACAGGTCCTCCTCGCTCCGGGGCTTGACAAAGCAACTGTACACCGTCCAATCTGAACACTGTCCAGACTGAACACCGTACAGATTGGAGCTCATCATGATCGGCTATCTGCTCATCGGGGCGGCCGTGGTCGCCAACGTCGCGTTCACCGGCCTGGGATCCGTGTTCGGCTACCCCGACGTGCTCCAGGACCCGCCGGCCGAGGTCCTCGCCCGCTTCCACGCCGACGCGTGGGTGATCGGCGGCCTGTTCCTGCTGCTGGCGCTCGGCGCCGGCCTCCTGGCCCCGGTCGCGATCGGCCTCGGCACCTCCCGCGCGGCCGTGCGGGTCGGCGTCGCCGCCGCCGCGGTCCAGGTCGCGGGCCTGCTGCGCTGGCCGCTGATCGTCCCGTTCGTCGACGACCCGGAGACCTTCCGCACCCTCAACCTGGTGCTCGGCCAGCTGATCGGCGAGAGCGCCGGCTATGCGCTGACGGCCGCCTGGACCGTGCTGGTCGCCCTGGGCCTGCACCGCGCGGGCCGCCTCGACCGCTGGTCGGCCGGCGCCGGCATCGTCACCGCGGCGATGATCGCCACCGGCCTGCTGGTGCCGTTCGACGTGCCGGGCGCCGACCTGGCGAACTTCGTGGGGTATGTCGGCTGGAGCCTGTGGCTGGTCGCCCTGGGCATCCGCCTGATCGTCCGCCGCCGTCAGATCCCGCCGGTGACCCGGACGGTGGTGCCGGTGGCGTAGGAGGCCGCGTCGCTCAGCAGCCAGGCGATGGCCTCGGCGATCTCGTCCGGGGTCCCGAGGCGCCCCATCGGGATACGGCCGACCACGTGCTCGGCACGGTCGGGGTCGCCGCTGCTCAGGTGGATGTCGGTGTCGATGAAGCCCGGGGCGACACCGTTGACCCGGATGCCCTCCGCGGCGAGCTCCTTGGCCAGCCCGATCGTGAGGACATCGAGGGCGGCCTTGCTGGCGGCGTAGTGGATGTAGTCGTGCGGGCTGCCCAGGGTCGCGGAGCCGGAGGAGACGTTGACGATCGCACCGCCGTCGGTGAGCACGCGGGCCGCCTGCCGCGCACACAGGAAGGCACCGACCACGTTGACGTCCATGACCCGCCGCAGGTCCTCGGCGCGCAGGTCGGCCAGCCGCCCGAGCGGCGAGATGACCCCGGCGTTGTTGACCAGCCCGGTGACCGGGCCGAGCTCGGCGGCGGCGGCGTCGAAGAGCCGGACGACGTCGTCCTCGACTGCGGTGTCGGCCTGGACGGCAACGGCCCGCCCACCACCATCGCGGATGGCCGCCGCGATGTCCTCCGCGGCCGCCGCGGCCCGCTGATACCCGACCGCAACCCGATGCCCGTCCCGAGCCAGCCGCAGGCAGGCGGCAGCCCCGATCCCCCGACTCCCGCCGGTGACGATGGTGACCTTGTCCATGGCCGCCACGCTACTGCGGCGCCCGCCAACCGACACCAGCCCCATGCCCGGCCGCCGACCCCACACGCCGCGCCCGCGCCCCACGCCCCACACCGCCCACGCACCGCAGCCCTCCGCACGCCGCGCGCACACCGCGGCTCCCCACATCGCCTGCGCACCGTCAGCCGCCGCCCACGCACCGCAGCCCCCGCTCACCGCCCGTGCACCGCGGCTCCGCACGCCAGGCGCGCGCCGCCAGTTGCCGCCCACACCGCAGTCCGCGCACCGTCAGCCGCCGCCCACGCACCGCAGCCCCCGCTCACCGCGGCTCCGCACACCGCCCGCGCGCCGCCGCCCCCGCACACCGCCAACGCACCGCGGCTCCGCACGCCAGCCGCGCACCGGCAGCCGCCGGCCCGAGCACCGCCGCCAGACACGCCGCCCCGCCACCCGCGCCCGCGCGCCGATCGCGGGCCGTCCGGTGCCCCTTCCCCGGCGGCGGCTGTGGGATCTGTCAGGCGAGGGTGTCGCGGTCGTGTGGGAGGTGCCAGCCGGACAGGTCCGGGCCGACCGGGACTATGCCTGACGGGTTGATGTCGCGGTGGACCACGTAGTAGTGGCGCTTGATGTGGTCGAAGTTCACCGTGTCGCCGAAGCCCGGGGTTTGGAACAGGTCCCTGGCGTACGCCCACAGGATCGGCATCTCGGTCAGCTTGCGGGCGTTGCACTTGAAGTGGCCGTGGTACACCGCGTCGAAGCGGACCAGCGTGGTGAACAGGCGGATGTCGGCCTCCGTGATCCGGGCGCCCACCAGGTAGCGCTGGGTGGACAGGCGGTCCGACAGCCAGTCCAGGCGGGCGAACAGGCGGGCGTACGCCGCCTCGTAGGCCGCCTGGCTGCCCGCGAAGCCGCAGCGGTAGACGCCGTTGTTCACGTCGCGGTACACGACCTCGTTCACCGCGTCGATCTCCTCCCGGAGGTCCGGCGGGTAGAGCTGTGGTGCGCCCTCGCGGTGGTAGCTGGTCCACTCCGTCGACAGGTCGAGGGTGATCTGCGCGTAGTCGTTCGTGACCACCTGGCCCGTCGGCACGTCCACGATCGCGGGGACCGTGATGCCGCGCTCGTAGCCGGGGTAGCGGGCGAAGTACGCGTCCTGGAGGCGTTCGATGCCCAGGACCGGGTCGCGGCCGCCCGGGTCCAGTTCGAACGTCCAGCTCCGCGCGTCGTGGGTCGGGCCGCAGACGCCCATCGACAGCACGTCGGAGAGGCCCAGCAGGCCGCGGACGATGAGCGCGCGGCTCGCCCACGGGCAGGCCCGCGACACCACCAGGCGGTACCGCCCGGGCTCGACCGGATAGCCGTCGCGCCCGTCGGCGGTGATCCGCGTGGTGATGTACCGCGAGTCGCGCTTGTATTCGCCCGCTGACCGATAGGCACCCATGTGCCCATCGTGCCCCGGAACGGTCAGGCCGACACCAGCTGGGGGTAGAGCGCCTCCGGCGCCGCCGACAGGCCCTGCTTGACCCGGCGGCTGATGTCGTCCGCCAGGACCTCGAAGGCGCCGGCCTCGACCCCGTCGTACGCCTGCCGCACGACGTCGGCCGCGGCCACCTTCGGGCCCTCGATGTCCGCCGCCATGTCGGTGTCGACGTAGCCGACGTGCAGCCCGGTGACGCCCACTCCCTGCGGTGCGAGCTCCAGCCGGAACCCGTTGGTGGCCTGCCACAGCGCGGCCTTGTTGGCGCTGTACGAGGTACCCTGGCTGATCCACGACAGCACCGAGTGCACGTCGAGGACATGCCCGCCGCCGTTGGCGACGATGATCGGCGCGAACGCGCGGGTGACGGCGAGCGGACCGAAGAAGTTGGTCTCGAACTCCTGGCGCACGTCGTCGAGACTGCCGGTCAGCAGGCTCGCCCGCATCGAGATGCCGGCGTTGTTGACCAGGAACGTCACGTCACCCGCCTGCGCGGCGGCGCGGGCGATCGAGTCGGGGTCGGTCACGTCGAGCGCCAGCGGCACGGCGCCGGGGGTGGTGACGCTGCCCGGGTCGCGCGCCCCGGCGTACACCTTGCGGGCCCCGCGCTGCACCGCCGCCTCCACGAAGGCCTTGCCGAGCCCCCGGTTGCCGCCCGTCACCAGTACCACCGAGTCCTGAATCCTCATCGCGAACCCTCCCTGTCGGCGGAAACCGATCGGTTTCCAGTGACACCGACTGTAAACCGATCAGTTTCCGATCGTCCAGTGTCGCGCTAGTCTCATGACGTGGCTTCTCCGCGCGAACGGCTCCTCTCTACCGCCGCCGAGCTCTTTTACTCCGAGGGCATCGGGGCGGTCGGCGTCGAGAAGCTGTGCCAGACCGCCGGCGTGTCGAAGCGCACGATGTACCAGCTGTTCGAGACGAAGTCGGACCTGGTCGCCGAGGCGCTGCGCACCAACGGCCCGCGGACCGTCGAAGGCTACTTCCCGCCGGACGACGCCGGCCTCACCCCGCGCGAGCGGATCCTGCACGTGTTCGCGCGGCTGGAGGAGGACGCCGGCCACCCCGGCTTCCACGGCTGCCCGTTCGTGAACACGAGCGTCGAGCTCCATGACCCGAGCCACCGCGCCAGCACCGTGGCCCTGCACTTCAAGCGTCTGCTCGAGTCGTACTTCGAGCGCCTCGCGCGGCAGCTCGACGCCCCCGACCCGGCAATCCTGGCGGCCCAGCTGACGGTGGTCTTCGACGGCTGCGCGGTGCGCGCCGTGATGCGGGCCGCGCCGCTGGACGGCCTGGCCGTGCGCACCGCCACGGCCCTGCTCGACGCCGCCATTACCGCAGAGGTCATCGACACCATGCCCGCGGCCCGGTGACGATCGGGGCATGACCGCATACGCACTCGCGCACCTGCACACGCCGACCATGCACGACGACGTGCTCACCTACCTGGAGCGGATCGGGGCGACCCTCGCGCCGTTCGGCGGGGCGTTCATCGTCCACGGGCCGCAGGTCGAGGTCCGCGAGGGCGAGTGGCCCGGGACCGTCGTGATCATCGCGTTCCCCGACCTGGACGCGGCGCGGGCGTGGTACGACTCGCCGGCGTACCAGGAGATCCTGCACCTGCGCACCGACCACATCGCCGGGTCGGCGATCCTCTTCGACGGCGTGCGCGAGGGCCACGACGCGGCGAAGATGGCGGCCGCCATCCGCGCGGAACACTGACGCCTCAGGTTGTTTCGTCGTCGATGAGGCCGTAGGGCGGCTGGTCGGGGCGGCGGGTGAACCGGACGATGACGTCGGCCGCGGCGGCCGGTGGCGGGGCGTTGTCGGCCACGACGATCTGGGCGCCGACGCCGCGGCCGGCGAGCCAGTCCTCCAGGTGGCGGTAGATGCGCTCGATCGTCTGGCGGTCGGCGAGGTCGCCGGCGACCTCGCCGAGATTCTTCTGCGGGCTGTCCAGCAGGAGGAACCCCGGGTGCGACGAGCGGGACTCCCAGGCGATCTCGAAGAGGGCGAGCTGCCAGGCGAGCGCGATCAGCGTGCGGCCGCCGGAGGACGCGGCGGTGTAGGGCTCGCCGCGCATGTACGGCGTCAGGTCCTCGGCCAGGTAGGCGTCGGCGAGCTTGGGGTACTTCCAGGCCTCGAGGATCTCGCGGTACCGCTGACCGACGCGACGGACCACCGCGGACCGGGAGGCGCGGCGGGCCTGTCCTCCGGCCGCGGCGAGCTCCTCGCGGTGCGCGGAGACCTGGTCCATCTGCTGGAGGATGCCGGTGGCGCGCCGCTCCAGGCTCTGCACCAGGCGCAGTCCGCTGACCGCGCGCTGCAGTGTCGCGGCGGCCTCCTCGCGGCGGCGGGCGAGGGCGTCGCGCTGGGCGAGGTACGGCGTGACGGCGTGGGCCGTCATCGCGTCGACCTCGGCCACGGCGCGGGCCTCGGCCTCCTGCGCCCGCTCGGCCTCGGCCCGCAGGCCGGGCAGCTCGGCCTCCAGCTCCTCCAGGTACCGGGTCAGCTCGCCGAGGCGGGTGCGGGCCGAGCGCAGCTCGCCGGAGACGTCGACGGCGCCGCCGCCGGTGATCGGCAGCCGGCAGGCCGGGCAGTGCGACTCGCCGCCCGCGAGCGGGGCCAGGCACGACGGGCAGGCGGTCACCCGCATCGGCTCGAAGAGCCGCTCAGCCTCGGCGAGCATGGTCCACTTGCTGACGTCGTCGGCGTACGTGCCGCGCAGGGTCGTCATGCGCTGCAGCTGCGTCTCGCGGTCGCGCAGCGTCGACGCGGCGGCGCGGGCCTCCGCGGCGGCGGCGTGGTGCCGCTCGCGCAGCTCCCCGGCGAAGCGGGTGTCGGCCCGGGCCCGGGTGTCGAGCGCCGCGAGGGCCTGGGCACACTCGGCGAGCTCGTCCTTGGCGCCGTGGTGCAGGGCCTCGAGGTCGGCCCGGCTGCCGACGCGCTGCTCGTCGACGAGCTGCTCGGCCGCGCGGTACGCGGTGCGGGCCGCGCCCAGCTCGGCCTCCAGGGTGCGGATGCGCCGGCCGAGCTCCACCGAGTGGTCGTCGTGCACGTCGAAGACGACGTCGACGACCTGGCGCAGCTTGAGGTGCTTCATCGGCACGCTCTCGAACAGCAGGTCCTTGTCGTCGAGGCGCTCGTTGGGCAGGAAGCACAGCCACATGAGGTCGCGGAAGCTCAGCGGGTCCTCGGTCTCCTGGGAGAGCCGCACGCCCTGGAGCTTGCAGTGCGACAGCAGCATGCTCGACAGGCTCTCCGGGCTGCCGGCGGGCCGTAACGGGCGGCGCACCGGCGGGGTGGCGCCCGGCTCGTCGAGGCGGCCGGCGCGCACGTAGGCGAACATCGACGGCTCGCCGACGGTGCGCTCGATGAGGTACGGCGAGCCGGACAGCTCGACCTCCAGCGTCGCCGCCTTCACCTTCGGCATGATCTCCGGGTGGCGGGGGTGATCGCTCGCGCCGAGGCAGTAGTCGACGAACTCCAGGATCGTGGTCTTGCCGGTGCTGAACGCGCCGGCGAGCACCGACAGCGGGCGGGGCGAGTCGTCGGATGCGCGGAAGTCGACGTCGTAGGTCCGGTCGCCACCGTGGAGGCGCAGCCGCCTGAGCCGGATGCCGTGTGCCCGCAAACCGATCATGTCAGATCCTTCAGGGCTGGAAGGAGCCACTGTCGCAGGCCCTCACGAAGCTTACGTCCGCTCACCCGCCGAAGGCGACGGATGACGACGCGCGCCGCTGTGATGTATGACTGAGCATACATCGCCGTGAATTCGGCAGCCATGGTCGCGCCCTCCGGAGTGAGGTGGTAGGTCACCCGGCCGGTGGCCGCCGCCCGCACCAGGCCGCGGGCGACGAGCTCGGTGAGGTCGCGGGCCAGGTGCTGCTGGGCGGTGACCCAGCGCTGGGCCGGGCTGGCGTAGGCGGCCGCCCGGTCGTCGAACCCGGCGAGGCGCAGCGCGGTGCGGTCGGGGTCGGTGTCGGCCCGGGCCAGCAGCAGCGGGTGGGCGGCCAGGAAGTCGTAGACGCCGAGCCGCTCGGCGTCGACCGGCTCGGCGGCCGTGGCCAGCAGCAGGAGCAGCCGGGCCTGCCGGAAGACCGAGACGTCATCGGGGTTCACTCGCCACCTCCCGCCAGTGCCGGACCCAGCCGGCCCGCCGGTCCTCCACCACCCGGTGCATGAGGCCGCAGCGGTGCACCGGCCCGGCCCGCAGCCGCTCCGGGAACGCGCCGGACTCGCGGATCTCCGTCATCACCCCGGCGTGCAGGCCCGGCAGGCGCGGGTCGGTGTTGAGCAGCGCGTTGAACCGCGCCTCCCAGATGCCGTGGACCACGCCGTCGGCCTCGTGCAGAGCCGCGACCTCCTCGGGCAGGCGCTTGTCGAGGATCTCGCGGGCCATCAGCTCGGCGTTGAAGTACTCGCGCTTGGCCGCGCCGAACTCGGCGTGCCCGGCCGCCCGCAGCTGCCGCACGAACAGCGCGTCGTCGAGGCTCGTGACGTCCTCGTCGGACAGCTGCCGCAGCGGGACCCGCTGGGTCTGGGACGGCACGTACGGGTCGTAGAAGTGCCGGCGCACGTGCGCGCAGTCGGGCTTGACCAGCAGGTTGCGCAGCACGTTCTCGTGCCACAGCTCGATGGCGACCCCGGTCTCGCGCTGCCGGCGGGCCCGCCAGTTGTCCCACCACTGGGCGGTGGGCGCGTCCATGCTCGCCGGGACGCAGAGGATCCACTGGCTGAGCCGGTAGCCGTTGCGCGCGGCGGCGGCGACCGCGGAGTCGAACGACTCCCGGATCTGGCCGTGGTGGCTCTTCGTGACGGTCGGCCAGAAGTACTTCGACTGCCACACGACGACGAGGCCGGACAGCTCGCCGAGCAGGATGTCGATGCCCCAGTCGCCGGGGTTGGCGGTGATCGCGCGGGCGCCGGGGTACACCGCCGCGAGCAGCATCGCCAGCATCTGCTCGAAGTCGTCCCGCGCACCGGCGATGTTGCCGGTGCGCAGCTGGTGTGCGGCAAAGTTGATCGGAGGCTCGCCGGAGGCGAGACTCGTCGCCGCCGTGGTCGCCGTCATTCGACCAAGATTGTCACGCGTCGAGATTGATCCGCTACTCTGTGCCCGATGTTCGGGCGGTTTTCACCGTTTGTTGGTCGCTCAACCGGGTGAGTTCGATGTCGGCGTAGATGGCCGCGTGGTCCGAGCCCGCATGCACGGGCTTCGTCATCGTGTCATAGATGGGCCACAGTACGCCGCGCCGGCCGCCCCACACGCCCTTGCGCAGGATGCCGCCGCCGGTCGCGGCCGCGAACAGCCGCGGCGACAGCAGCACGTAGTCGAGCTTGTTGCGGGCGGTGCAGGAGCCGTACGTGCCGGGCCGCCCGCCGTCCTCGAACGCCGGGTGCGTCGAGATGTCCCGCAGGTCGGTGTCGCGCAGCAGCGGCGCGAGCGGCTCGCTCTCCGGGGTGTCGTTGAGGTCGCCGACCACGGCGACCAGCGGGGTGCGCTGCTGCCGGTAGATCTCGGCGACCCGGGCGGCCTGCCGCCTCCGGGTGGCGTCGGAGGCGGCCTTGCCGCCGTAGCCCTTGCTCTTGAGGTGGTTCACGAGCACCACGAGGTCTTCGCCGGCCGGGGTGCTGAAGTGGTACTCCGGGCAATCCCGGCTGAACACCCGCCCCCGCTCGTCGACGTCGTCGACGTGGGTGCGCTGGCCGGTCAGCGGGAAGTCCACGGTGGACATGACGCCGACGTCGATGCCCCGTTCGTCGTTGCCGTCGACGACCATGATGTGCTCGTACAGGCCGCGTAGCCCGCCCTCGGCGAAGCGCCGCAGCGCGAGGCGGCTCTCCGCCTCGATGACCGCGAGGATGTCGGCCCGCGTGTCGAGGATGACCCGGGCGGTGTTCACCAACGACAGCTCCTCGACCCGGTCCGTGGTGAGCTCGACCCAGCCGATCCAGTCGTCGCGCCCGCCGGCGACCACCTCGACCCGGCCGTCGCGGCGGCGCACGACGAGGCGCCCGCGGTTCTGCCGCAGCCGCGCGAACTTCGCCGTGTCGCCGTTACGCAGCCCGAGCCGGGCCAGCTCGCGCAGGATGTCGTGCTGGATCTCCGGCGTGTACACCGGCTCTTCGAGCAGGTCACCGATCCGCTGGAACGCCTCGAGCACCGGCCGGCCGAGGGCCCACGTCCGCTGGTCGAAGATCTTCGCCCGGTTGAAGAGGTTCTCGACGTTGTAGCTCGCGATGCGCATCGGCTACGAGAGTAGGGTGCCGACGTTACCTGCGGGTGGCACCGTCCCCCGGATGGCTGCCGAGTTCATCATCATCTTCTTCGTTCTCGTCGGGCTGTTCGCCGTCGTGGACATTCCCGGCGGCCCGATCCCCGTGCTGCTCGTGCTGACGGTCGTCGTCGCGTTCTACTTCCGCCGGACGTCCGGCTTCGACCGGCGCAACCTGTGGCGGGCCTCGGCGCTGCGCCCGGCACTGCCGTCGATCCTCGGGCTGTGGGCCGTGGCCGCCGTCGTCGCCGTGGCGGCGGTCTGGGCGTTCGACCGTGAGCACCTCTTCGACCTGCCCCGGCACAACCCCGGCCTCTGGGTGCTGATCGTGATCGCCTATCCGGTGGTTTCGGTGTACCCGCAGGAGCTGCTGTTCCGCGCCTTCCTGCTGCACCGGTACGCGCCGCTGTTCAGATCCCCCACCGTCGGGGCAGGCGCGAGCGCGGTCGCGTTCGGCTTCGCGCACATCCTCTTCGGCAACGTCCTCGCCGTCGCCCTCACCCTCGTCGGGGGCTGGCTGTTCGCCCGGCGCTACCAGCAGACCCGGTCGCTGTTCGTGGTCTGCGTCGAGCACGCGCTCTACGGCCTGCTCATCTTCACCGTGGGGCTAGGGCGGTATTTCTACCACGGCACGCAATTCGGGTCGTAATGTCGGCCTCATGGACATCGGCATCGGCCTTCCGACCACGCTGGACATCGCCGGCCCGGACCTCGTCGCCTGGGCGCGCCGGGCCGAGGAGCGCAGCTTCTCCTCCCTCGGGACGATCGACCGCATCGTCTACCCGAACTACGACAGCCTCACGGCGCTGGCCGCCGCGGCGGCCGCCACGACCCGCATCCGCCTGTTCACCGACATTCTGCTGACTCCGCTGTACCTCCCGGTGCACCTGGCGAAGGTGACGGCGAGCGTGGACGCGCTGTCCGGCGGCCGGCTCACCCTGGGCCTGGGCGTGGGCGGCCGGCCGGATGACTTCGCGGCGGTGGACCGCCCGTTCAAGCGCCGCGGGGTGCTCATGGACGAGACGCTCGAGCTGCTGCACCGCGCCTGGGCCGGCGAGCCGGTCGCGGGCGGCTCGTTCGCGGTCGGCCCGCGCCCGCTGCACGGCCGCGTGCCGATCCTGATGGGCGGCTCGGGCGAGCGCGCGCTCGCCCGCACGGTCCGGTGGGCGGACGGCTGGACGATGGGCGGCGGCGGCCCCGAGGCGGCGGCCCAGGCGGTGCCGCGGATCCAGCAGGCGTGGCGCGAGGGCGGCCGCGACGGCGAGCCCCGCCTGGCCGCCCTGTGCTACTACGGCTTCGCCGACGCCGCTGCCTCCGCGGCGGCGCTGCGCCGCTACTACGGCTTCCTAGGCGAGTACGCCGACCGCGTCGCCGACAGCGTCATCACCAGCCCGTCCGCCGCGGCCGCGACGGTGCGCGCCTACGCTGACGCCGGCATCACCGAGCTGGTGTTCTTCCCGACGATCCCGCAACTGTCCGAGGTGGACGCCCTGGCCGACGCGGTCCTGCAGTAGTCCTCAGCGCTGCTGGTGGCTCGGGTTGAGGTGACGCGAGAGGGTGTCGAGCGCGGCGAGCACCTCGGGCAGCGCGGAGGTGTCGGGCAGCGCGTCCGCGATGGCATCGTCGACGGGCGTGTCGGTGATGACGAGCAGCGCGCCGGCGGCCTTAGGGTTAACTTTGACGCGGGTCCGCCGCCGGTCACCGGGGTCAGCGTCGCTCACGACGTCCCCCGACTCGATGAGCCGGGCGATGGAGGCCGAGACGTGGCTCTGCGGAAACCCGGTGCGGCCGGTAATCTCGCTGATGGAGCTGTCGGGATGCTGAGCGATGTCCACGAGCACGGACCGCACGCTGGCCGGCAACGAGGGCCCACCAGCCATCGGCAAGGCGGACCCACCGATCTTCATCAGCGTCCGCCCCAGGACAAGCAACTCCAACCCATTCACGCCGCCACGATACAACAGTTCTGATACATCACCCCTGATACATCAAAACCGATGCACCGCCGGCCCCAGACCACACGGCGGACGGCACAGGCAACGCCCGCCCAGCAGACAGCCGGACCGGCGGGTTGGCGGGCCGGCGGGCCGGCGGGTTGGCGGCCGGCGGGTTGGGGGGGCCACACAACGCCGACAGCACCCCACACGGCCGGGCAGGCATCAGCCACGCGACAGGCAGGCGGAAGGTGAGCCGCACGACGCCCGCAGCACGCCGCACGGCGAGCAGGCGGCAGCCGCACCGCACGCAGGCGGCCGGCAGGCCGGGCGACCCCGACAACGCACCGCACGACCGGCAGGCAGGCCAGCGGGCCGCGCGACGCCGACAGCACGCCGCGCGGGCGGGCACGCGGGCACGCGGGCACGTTGACCGCTCGGCGGCGACGGCGCGCCGCACGCCGTCACCCCGGGGGATCGTCCGTGCCCCGCGGCGCGAGGTAGCGCGGCCCGTTCCATGATCATGGGAACAATCTGGCTGCCAGGACAGCCATATGCTTCCCATGATCATGAGCCGAGCCCAACCACGGCGGGTGGAGTGTGCTTACCGTGCCGTCCCGGCGTGGGTGCATCACGTCTGATACATCACGTCTGATACATCACTTCTGATGCATCAGGCTTGATGTATCAGAAGTGATGTATTAGCGTCGGCGGCATGTACAGCTCAATCGCAGGAAGCGGCGAGCGGATGCTCGTCATCGTTCAAGGGGGCGACGGCGACGCCGACGGGGCCAGTGGGCTTGTCGAGGCGGTCGTTGCCCGCGGCGGGTTCCGGGTGCTCACGTACGACCGGCGCGGGCTCTCGCGCAGCCCCGTCGGCGACGGGCCCGTCACCATCGAGACGCACACCGACGACCTCGCGCTGCTGCTCGCCAAGCAGGCCAGCGGGCCCGTCGACGTCCTCGGCATCAGCATCGGCGCGCTCATCGCGCTCGACCTCGCCGCGCGCTACCCCGGGCTCGTCCAGACCGTCGTGGCGCACGAGCCGCCGCTCAGCCAGGTGCTCGACGACCCGGCCGAGTTCGTCGCGCGGCAGCAGGCGGTCGAGGAGGCGTTCGGGAGCGAGGGGGTACCGGCGGCGATGCGGCAGTTCCTCGCCATGACCAGGTTCGACCCCGCCGACCGCGAGGACGACGTCGTGCTGCCGGCGCCGCGGCCCGAGCGGGCCGCCAACCTCGCCTTCTTCCTCACGCACGACGCGCCGGCCGCGCGACGGTTCCGCCTGTACCTCGAGCCGCTCCTGCACGAGCCGCCGCAGGTCGTGCCCGCCGCCGGCGAGCGCTCAGGCGGCGCGCTCCACGCGGCGCCCGTCGAGGCGCTCGCGCGGCGGCTGGGTAAGGAGGTGGTCCGGTTCCCCGGCGGGCATTCGGGCCACGTCCTGCGGCCGAAGGCCTTCGCGGATCAGCTGATGACGGTGCTCACCACTGCGCCCACGGCACGTTCCAGTCCCCCAGGCCGTCCGTGAGCGTCAGGTTCTTCGGCGTGTTGCGCACCTCGACGACGTCGCCGACGTCGAAGGTGTCGTAGAACCACTGCGCGTTGGCCGGGCCGACGTTGACGCAGCCGTGCGACGTGTTGGCCTTGCCCTGGGACGGGATGTTCCAGTCCGCCATGTGAACGTACTCGCCGGACAGCGAGATCCGGCAGGCCAGCTTGATCTTCTCGACGTAGTAGTTCGGGTTGTTCTTGTCGGTGATCCCGAACGTCTCCGAGCTCATCGTGACCAGCGGCTCCTTGGTCATGAGCACGTGCACGCCGGAGCGGGTGTAGAAGTCGATCGTCTCGCCCTTGTTGCCGGTCGTGCTGCCGCCCTTGCCCATGCTGATCGGGATCCGGCGGACCATCTGGCCGTCGATGTAGCACTCCATCTGGTGCGTGTTCGAGTCGGCGATGGCGATCCGGGACGGGCCGATGGAGAAGTTCGCGGTGGAGTTGGCGTTGCCGAAGACGCCGCCGCCCAGGTCGACGCCGAGCAGCTTGACGCTGACCGTGACCTTCGTGCCGGGAGTCCAGTACTTCTCGGGCCGCCAGTGGGCGCTCTGGCTGCTGACCCAGTGCCACTTGCCCTCGACGGCCGGCTCGGCGGTCACGGTCATCGCCTGCTCGGCGGCGTCCTGGTTCTTCACGGCCTTGTTGAAGTACACGATGACGGGCTGCCCCACGCCATACGTGTTGCCGTTCTTGAGCGCGAGCATCGGGTTGGCCTGGAACGTGACCTGCGCGGTGCTCGCCGGCTTCAACGTGGTGAAGGTGCTGGTCTGGTTCACCGCGGCGCCGGCCGCGTCGGTGCCGGTGACGGTCACCGTGTACGTCTGGTTGTAGGCGAGGCTGCCGCTGGACGCCCACTGATGCTTGTCGTCGGCCAGCTTCCCGTCGAGCTGCTTGCCGCCGCCGGCGACCGTCACCGACTCCAGCGTGCCGTTCTCGATCGCGACCGTCACCGGCGCGCCTGGAGAGACGTCCGCGCTGTCGGCGGCGGGCGTCACCGTGACCTTCGCCGCGGCGGCGGGCTTGCCGGAGGACCAGGTGCTCGTCCCCTTCGCCCCGCTGTCGGAGCAGGCGGCGAGCACGGCGCCTGCCGCGGCCCCCACACCGGTGACCAGCACTTTACGCCGAGTGAACATGTGCAACCTTCCCTTCCCCCCGAGAAGACGAACCGCCGCGACCGGCGGGTTGCACGATCACGCCCGCGTCGCTGTGCCGCTCATCACCGACCTTTCGCCTGAGCCGTACCACTGGATCCGCGCACCCTGCGCGTCCCGCACCAACTCCAGGCGCCCGGCCGGCAGGCACCCGCCGACATCCGTCGACGTGACCCGGACCGTCGTCGTCCCGTCTCCCGTGACGACCTCGGCCACACCGTAGTCGCATCCGCGGCCATCGTCGACCGAGGCCGAGTTCCCGCCACGGATCGTGACCGTGACATCGCGCTCGGCGTAATCGCCGGTCAGATGCGCCCGCCACGCCTCGGACGAGCCGGGCCGCAGCACGGCCCACGCCCCGACGACCGCGGCGACCACCAGCAGGACGACCACCGGCACGACCAGCCCGACAAGAGGCCGCCGGGGCCGGGCAACGGGCTCCACCGCCGACGCGAGCGGGAACGCGGACGCAATCGTCGCGCGCGACCGGCGGTACGACTCCTGGGCCATGACCAACGAGCGCCGCAGGTCCTCGTCCGCCACCTCGGCGACCCGGCCCGGGCAGGCGAAGCCATAGACCATGACCAGTGGCCGGCCGTGCTCGTCGACGCCCGGGAGGTGGTGCGTGCGATAGACCAACGTCAGTTCCCCCACGGTACGCCGCGCCGGGCGGCCGGCCGTGTCGTCGCCGGGCGCGACCGAGCGCTGGACGAGCGCCCGCTGGGCCGGGTCCTGCAGCGGCGGCGGCACGAGCAGCAGCCGGTAGCCGCTGGTGGCCGTCCGGGCGACCGCGAACGGCCAGCCCTGCACCCTGGCGCTCACAGCCGCGACGCCGGGAGCTTGGCCTCGAAGACGTACATCGTCTTCTGGAAGTGCTCGACGACGACGGCACGAGCGTCGGCCACCGCCGCCAGCCGCCGCTGCGCCTCGGTGCGGAACGCGGCGACCTGCTCACCCTTGTCGCGGTACGGCTTGCTCAGCCACTCCATGGCGAACGTCACCAGCTCGGTGCTGAACGGCCGCCCGATCACCGCGCCGAGCGCCGCGCTCGCCGGCTTCGTGAGCACCTCGGCGACGGCGCCGCCCCACTCCCCCGGCGAGAGCCGCATGACCCGCCGCAGCTGGCTGTTCACGCTCGCGCCGGCGTCCCGGTCGAACGCCTGCTGGAACCGCTTCAGCAGGTCGGGCACGACGGCGGCGAGCGGCACCTCGACGTGCTGCGGCCGGAACCGCCCGTCCTGCCGCTTGTCGATCCGGCCGCTCTCGGGGTCGAACCGGGCGAAGTCCGGCCCGACGGCGCTCACGGGAATCAGCCGCACGATGTTGCGGACATCGACGAGGCCCTGCAGCTGCGGCAGCGCGAACAGCGCATGCCGCACGAGCTCCAGCCGCGCGTTGTCGTCGGCGTCGGCCGGCTCCCCGAAGCCGCGCACGATGTCCCACTTCGTCAGCACGAGGTAGATCGGGCTGCGGCCCGCGACCATCATGCCGATCATCGGCTGGATCGCGGCGACGAGGTAGGCCGTCCCGCCGGGATCGCCGACGAGGTACCGCAGAATCTGCCGCCCGTCGAGCATCCCGAGCACGGCGTCGGCCCGGTCCACTTCGGACTCCAGCTCGCGCAGCGCGGCCCCGTCGTCCCCCAGCGCCTCCTCCAGGACCTCGCCCGCGTAGTCGAGGTAGCGGACCCGCAGCACGGGCACCCATTCGTCCATCGCGCGGGCCATGCAGTCGAAGGTGTACTTGCGGGTCTGCGCCACGGCGGTCCCGGCCGGCCACGGCTGCCGGGCGTCGCTGACCTGCCGCAGCACGCCGCTGAGCCGGACCCGGTCGGCGGCCTCGGTCCGCAGGAAGTACGGCCGGTCGTCGATCGGCACGTGCAGCTCGTGGAACAGCCCGGCCAGGAACACGGTCTTCCCGGCCCCGCTGATCCCGAGCGCCACCACCTCGACCGTCGGCACCGGCACCTCCGGCGCCACCGGCTCCTTGCCGCCCCGCCGCCGCCGCACCGCGACCGCGACGATCGCCCCGGCCACCGCCAGTACGACGATGACGCCCACCAGGCCCGTCCCCATGCCTCGCCTCCCTCTCGTCGCAAGGACGGATCGGGGCGGAGCGCCGGTGATACATCTCAGCCGGAAAGCCACTGCTCCCGATCCTCCGGGAACCGGAGGATGCGGTGCAACGCCTCGGCGAGGCCCTCGCCGAAGGCGTTGAAGAAGAGCGGGCCGTCGTCGTCCGTGCTGGGGCCGCCGGGCCACCACCGCTCGACCGCCAGCAGGTCGTCGAGCAGGTGCGGCGCGGTCTCCTCGTCGGCCGCCGCGACGACCGCCTCGAGCACCGCCGGACGGCCCCGCGGCACGGCGGCGTCGAGCGCGGGCCGCGGCCGGGTCCGCGGGGCGGGGGCCGGCTCGTCCTGCCGGTCGGTCGTGTAGACGGCCAGGCAGGCGTCCTGGCGCCCGCGCCGGTTCCAGTCGATCGCGGTGTCGGGGGCCGGCTCGATCGCCACCGGCAGCCGGTCCGGGAGCGGGACCCGCGCGGCGGCGCGGGCCAGCGCCGCGGTGATATTGCAGTCGGTGTGGTCGCCGTGACCGTGCGGGCCGCAGGCGGCCTCGACCGCGTGGCGGAGCAGGGTCGCCGCCGCGGGGCCGGAGGTGCACAGCACGAGCGCGGCGAAGGCGTGCGACCGGCGGCAGCCGTCGTCGATCTCGTGCGCCAGCCGCACCGCGGTCTCGACCGTCGCGGCCGGCACGTGCGCCGCGAGCGCCGCGAGGTCGCCCCGCGAGGACGGGCCCCTCCAGTCGTCGAGCCGGAGCTGCAGCAGCACGGCCGACCACAGCGCCAGCGGGTCGGTGTCGATGCCGTCGGTCAGGCGGCGCAGCTCGGGATGGCCCAGGTCGACCTGCCGGTGTGCCTCCGCCGCCGCCCGCGTCAGGTCCCGCCGCCGCGCACCGGACGCATGCGTCGCGAGGCTGCTCAGCGCCATGACCCGGCGCAGTGGCTCGGCGTCCGGCGGTACGAGGTCGCACAGCTCCGCCCGCAGGGCCGCCGGCACGTGCCGGACCAGGGAGACGATCAGGCCCGCGCGTACGTCCGGCCGGGTCACCGCCCGCAATGCCGCCACCACGTGATGGTGCCGCGCCTCGGGCAGCAGCGGCGCGAGCCGGACGAGCGCGGCGGCCCGCTGCTCCGGCGTGTCCAGGCGCACCAGCGACTCCAGTGCGTGGCGCACCAGGTCCGGCGGCAGATGTGGGGCGAGACGGTCCAGCACGTCGGCCTGCCTCGACCCCGGTGTCAGGGCGCACGCCCGGTCGACCTCGGCGGCGAGGAGCCGGTGCGGCAGGTACGGCGCGAGCTCGTCGAGCTTCCGCCCCGCGCACCGGGCGAACAGTGCGTCCCGTGCCGAGTCGTCCAGGTAGGGCAACGCGACCCCGGCCAGGCCGGCGTCGTCGACGGCGGCGACCGCCGCCACCCGCTCCGCGGTGGGCCGCGCGGCGAGCAGGACCGCGACCGCGGCGGTGCGCAGCGATCCTGCGCCGCGACCGGCCAGCACGGCGTCGAACCGGTCCGGGTCCGGGTCGGCCAGCGCCTCGAGGTACAGCCGGGAATCGGCCTGGGAAACCTCGCGGATCCGGGCCCGCAGCGGTGCCCGCAGCTCAGGCAGGTGCCGGGCCGCGACGGCAACCGGGTGCAGGTCCACGGTCAGCCAGTCCTCCCGGTCCAGCTCGGCGAGCAGCCGGTCGCGCACGAGGTCCGGGACGTGGCCGGCCAGCCGGGCCAAAATCCACAGCGCGTGCTTGGTGTCGTCGGCGGCGGCGTTCAGGGCGAGCGTGGCCATCCCGGCCGCGTCGGCGGCCAGCGGGACCAGTGACGCGTACACCCAGGCCCGGTCGGCCTCGTCGGACACCTCCGGCGCCGCGTCGGCCGCCCCGGCGACGAACCGCCGCCGCTCGTCGCTGCCCGGTTCCGTCAGGCGTGCGACGGCGGCCAGGACCCGTGTGCGGTCCCGCGGACCGGTGATCATGCCCGCGTACGTCCAGGCCTGCGCGAACGACCAGATGCCCACGCGGACGAGCGCGGCGACCAGCGGGGCCGGCACGCACCCGGCGAAGCTGACCAGGGAGGCCTGCATCAGCGCGTACCGCAGCTCCAGCGGGCGGCCCACGGCGCCGCGCCGGGCCCGGTCGAGGGTCGCGACGTAGTGGTCGGTCCAGCCGTTGCGGTCGTGGATCGCGAACCAGCGGTTGCGGGTGAACGCCGGACCGTCCGGCGTCTCGATCGCCAGGAGCGCGTGCAGGTCGTCGGCGCGGCCGGCGCGCTCCAGGTGGTACGCGAGACGGGTCACGCCGTACTCGTCGGTCTCGTCGACGCCGGGCAGGCCCGGCGCGAGGCCGCCCCAGCCGGCGAGATACCGGTCGGCCAGGCGTCCGTGCAGGGCCGGCAGACCTGCGCCGGCCTCGGCCTCGAGATAGCGGTACAGCAGCTCGTGCAGGGTGAACGTCCCGTCGGCGCCGCGGATCAGCAGCGACCGCGCCGCCAGCCGGAGCAGCATCGTGCTGGCCTGGTTGCCGCGCAGTCCCAGGGCCGACCACATCCGCAGCGCCGCCGCCTCCGGAACCAGGCCCTGGCCGGCGAAGACGGCGAGCGACAGGTAGGCATCTCGCTCCTGCTCGTCGAGCACCCGCACCCCGGCGGCGAGCGCGGCGAGCAGGGTCGGCTGCGGGTAGCCGGCGAACCGCTGGCGGAGCAGGTCGAGGTCGGCCTCGTCGAGCAGGGCGGCGACGTCGTTCCAGGGGTGCCCGTCGGCGACCATCGCCCCGCAGATCGCCAGCGCCAGCGGGAGTCCGCCGCAGTGGGCCAGCACCCGCTCGGCGGCAGGGGACTCGGCCTCGCTGCCGGAGTACCGCCGCAGCAGCGCCAGCGAGGCCGCCGGGTCGAAGTGGTCCAACGGGAAGCGTTGCGTGCGGTGCGGCAGCAGCGAGCGGTCGGTGGTGGTCACCAGCAGGGCGCTGTCCGGGCCGGTCACCGTGAACGCGTCGTCGTGGTCGGTCGACACCAGGTTGTCGAGCACGACCAGGCAGCGGAGGCGGCTGAGGCGGTGGCGGAGGAGGTCCGTCAGGTCGGCGCCGTCCGGGATCGACACGCCCAGGCGGGTCAGGAGGTCGCGCTGCCAGGCCCCGGCGGCCGGGGTGCGGCGGGCGTCGAGCCAGTGGACGCCGTCCGGGAAGTGCTCCTCGATCTCGGGGCGGCCGGCGATGTACTGCGCGGACAGCGTCTTGCCGGCGCCGCTCATGCCGGTCAACGCCACGATCCGGCGGCCGCCGTCAGCGGCGGGGCGGAGCAGGGCCGCCAGCGCCGGCTGCTCGACGGCAGGCCGCGGCAGGAACAGCTCCGTGAGGTACGGCACCGGCATCGACGCCGACCGTACCAGTCAGAGCAGGTCGGCGTCGTGGGCCAGGAGCGCCACCTGGACCCGGTTGTTCAGGTCGAGCTTGGTGAGCAGGCGGGACACGTGGCTCTTCACCGTGGGCACGCCCATGCCGAGGGCCTCGGCGATCTCCGCGTTCGACCAGCCGCGGCCGACGCCCAGGGCCACCTCGCGCTCGCGGTCGGTCAGCAGCGCCAGGCGGGCGCGGGCGGCGTCGCGGCGCGGTCCGGGGGCGTGGTCGACGAGCTGGCGGACCACCGCGGGCGACAGCGTGGCGGCGCCGGCGGCGACGGTCCGCACGGCGGCGATGATCTCGCGGGGCGGCGTGTCCTTGAGCAGGAAGCCGCTGGCGCCGCCGCGCAGCGCCTCCAGCACGTACTCGTCGGCGTGGAACGTCGTCAGCACGATCACGTGTGGCGGGCGGGCGCGGGACCGGAGGCGGCGGGTCGCGGTCAGGCCGTCGACGCCGGGCATGCGGATGTCCATCAGCACCACGTCGGGCCAGTGCGCGTCGACCATGGTCACCGCCTCGGCCCCGTCGCCGGCCTCGGCGACGACGTCGATGTCCGGCGAGCCGCCGACCATGATCCGCAGCCCGGTGCGCACCAGCGGATCGTCGTCCACGATCGCCAGCCGGATCATGCGCCCTCCGCTTCGCTCCGGACCGGTCATGCCGGCCACGGCAGCCAGGCCTCGAGCTGGAAGCTCTCACCCGTCATCCCGTACTGCACGCGCCCGCCCGCCAGCAGCAGCCGCTCACGGATGCCGACCAGCCCGACGCCGCCTGACGGTACGGCCGAATCCAATGCCGCACACGGATTGCTGACCTCCACCCGCAGCTCCCCGCCTGCGGCCCCGTCGACGAGGACCGACACCGGCGCGCCCGGCGCGTGCTTCCCGGCGTTCGTCAGCCCCTCCTGGACCACCCGGTAGGCGGTCCGCCCGAGCACCGCCGCCGGCCCGTCGAGCGGCACCCGGCACTCGTAGCCCACCGTCATCCCGTGCGCCCGGGCGCTGTCGACCAGCCGCGGCAGGTCGGGCAGGCCCGGCTGCGGCGGCTCCGGCCCGGCGGGCGCGTCGCGCAGCACCCGGATCACCGTCCGCAGCTCCTCGAGCGCCTCGTGCGCGCTGGTCCGGATGGTCGCGGCGGCGATCGCGATCTCCTCCGGCCGGGCGTCGGACCGCACCTCCAGTGCCCCCGCGTGCAGGCACAGCAGCGAGATCTTGTGGCCGAGCACGTCGTGCATCTCGCGGGCGATCCGGGCCCGCTCGGTCAGCCGCGCCTGCTCGACCCGCAGCTGCTGCTCCGCCTCCAGCCGCGTGGTGCGCTCGCGCAGCGCGCCGAGAAAGAGACCCCAGCCGATGGCGCCCGCGGCGGTCGCGGCCCGCATGACGAGGTCGACCCAGAGCGGGAACGGCGGCTCGTGCTGCAACAGGAAATAGACCACGGACGTTGCCACGTGGCCCGCCGCGAGGAGCAGCGGCACCCGCGCGGGCCGCCGGATCGTGACGGTCAGCAGCGCGACCAGGATCGGTCCGGTCGCCGTGACCGACACCGCGCCGAACGGCAGCAGCGCCAGGACCACCGCGACCGGGTGCCGCCGCCGGGCGACGAGCGCCGCCGCGCACGCGGTCCCGATGCCCACGTCGACCGGCCACGGAACGGCCGCGCCCGGGGATGTGGCGTCGCCGATGAGCACCATGAACGCGCCGTACAGCAGGGCCGCGCCGATCGCCAGCCCGTCGGCCACCCGGTCCCGGGCGGCCGACCCCGGGGGCACGAGCAGTCCGAACAGCATGGCCGCAGCCTACGTGGCGCCCCGTCGGCTGAGGACCTACCAAAGATGGAGGCCCGGCGTCCTCGGGCGGATGTGGCGCGCCGGCGCCGGGCGGCACGATCCCCGCCATGACCTACGTCCTCGTTCTGGCCGCGGCCTGGGGTGTCACGACGGCGCTGTGGATGCCGCGGGGGCCATTGACGACCGCCGAGGCCCTGACATCGATCGCTCTCAGCGCCGCCGTCGGCCTGGCCGCGGGCCGGCTGTGGCGCTCCCGCTGGACGCTGCTCGCCGCCCCGGCCGCGTTCCTGATCGCCCTCGAACTGGCTCGCATCCACGTTCGCGGCCCGTCGGTGGACGCGCCCCACGCGAGCGCGTTCGGGTTCGTGGCGTTGCTGGCGGGCCGGGGCGTGCACGGGCTGCTGTCCGTCTTCCCGATGCTGCTCTTCATCGTGTACGGCCGGGGCGTGGGCCGTCGGTGGAAGCGCGTCGTCACCGGTGTGGCGACGGCCGCGCTGGTCGTGCTCACCGCGCTGGTCGCGATACCGGCCCGCACCGCGCCACGGCCCGGTGGCGTCGCGGAGCTGACCACGATCCATGGCCTCAACGTGATGATCCGCGGCGTGGACCCGGCCCGCCCGGTCCTGCTGTTCCTCCCGGGCGCGCCGGGCGGCTCGGAGCTCGGCGCGATGCGTCGGCACCTGTCCGCGCTGGAGGACCACTTCGTGGTCGCCACCCTGGACCGCCGCGGCGCCGGCGCGTCCTACGCCGCGCTGGACGGGACGGTGACCATGGACGACGCGATCGCGGACACGGTGGCCGTGACGGACTACCTCCGCACCCGGTTCCACCAGGAGAAGATCTTCCTGCTGGGGCACTCGGGCGGCTCGCTGATCGGCGCCCTGACCGTCCACCGCCACCCCGAGCGCTACCGGTCGTACATCGGCGCGGGCCAGGCGGTCGACGTGGAGGCGAGCGACAAGCTCTTCTACGCGGACGTGCTGTCCTGGGCCCGCACGACGGGCCGCACCGCGCTGGAGCGCCGGCTGACCGACCAGGGCCCGCCGCCATGGAAGGACGTCTACGCCTATGAGCCGATCATGCTCAACGAGAATGCGGTGTACGGCCAGTCGACCGAGTTCGTCATCGATGTCCCCGAGTACACGCTGCTCCAGCAGGCCCACACACTGAACGCGGTGCTCGACACGTGGGCGGCGTACTACGCCCAGATCCAGGACGTGGACCTGCGCCGCGAGGTGCGATCGCTGGCGGTCCCGGCCTACTTCGTCCAGGGCACCAACGAGATGCGCGGCCTGGCGGTCCTCTTCGACGAGTGGTACGCGACGTTGGAGGCCCCGGAGAAGCACCTGGAGACGTTCGAGGGCGCCGGCCACCGGGCGATGTTCGAACAGCCGGACCACTTCGTGACCTTCATGGCGTCCGTCTCAGGCAGCTGACGCGGCGAGCCAGGTGCGGTCGGGGGTCAGCCAGCCGGCGGTGACGAAGCCGGCCTCCCGCACGGACGATCGGAGCTCCGGCTCGGTCAGGCGGCGCGCGGTGAAGGTGTGGTGCCACGTGCCCTCGCCGGTCGTGTAGTCCATCGTCGCGGTCAGCAGGGGGCCGTCGCGGCGGATGGAGTGCAGGCGGTACCGGATCCCGGCGCGCGTCGTGTCGAAGGGCTCCACCGTGTCGAACCAGGCCGGCGGGTGCCATTGCACGAGCAGGCGGGTCCCGTGGCGGCGGGCCGCGGCCAGCAGCGCCGAGCGGTCGGCCGGTGACGGGGTGTTGACCAGGTGGCTCGCCAGCAGGACGGCGTCGAACCGGCGGGCCAGGTCCAGGTGCTGAATCCGGGCGCACACCGTGTCCAGGTCCGCGGCGTGGGCGAGCATCTCCGGCGACTCGTCCACGCCCGTCACCGGATG
The DNA here is from genome assembly GCF_040605515.1 of Dactylosporangium sp. NPDC005572. NCBI lineage: Bacteria > Bacillati > Actinomycetota > Actinomycetes > Micromonosporales > Micromonosporaceae > Dactylosporangium > Dactylosporangium sp. NPDC005572. The sequence goes on from NZ_JBEXCY010000073.1 coordinate 45,446, forward strand.
GCCGAGCGCGGCCAGCGGGCGCAGGATGCGACCCGTGCCGCAGCCCAGCTCCAGCACGCTCGCCCGGGCCGGGATCGCCGCGTGCACGATCTCCGGCTCGCCGGCGGGCGGCAACAACGCATAGAAGTCGACCGGGCAGCCGTCCGGCGCGCGACCTTGTGGCCTTCTGGCCCCCATGCTACATTTCTCTCTGCGGACACAAGAAAGCCGTGGCGGTTCGGGATGACCCTCGAGCCGCCACGGCTCCCCGAGCAAACACATAGATCAGAGCAGGGCTACTCCAGTCAATATCAGTAGCTTGATCCACGCGGGCGACGCGAGCGACGCCTGCGTCGCAACCGTGATGAGACACATGAAAGAAAGGTAGGCCAACGACCCGCCGGTTTACCGGAAATACCCATCTCAAGGTCATATCGGTCCGCTCTCAGGGCGGTATCGCTCCGCTTTGGTGAATGCTTTGGTGAGTTAGGTGAGTTAAATCATTCACGCGCTCACGCAACGGTCGTAGCTCGGGCTCGTCCAGGTCCTCCATTAGCTCGCGCGCCTCGGCGCGGGCCGCCTCCGCCGCCGCTGAACGGCCCGATTCTGCCAACACGTCGGCAAGGATCGCGAGGGCCCGCACGCGACGTGCCGGGTCATCGATCGCCTCGCCGAGCGCCAGCGCCGCCCGGGCGGTGCGTTCGGCGTCTCGATGGCGGCCCAGCAGGAGCTCGGCGTCGGCGGCGGTGCTCAGGGTGTCGCAGCGCGCGGCCTCGTCGGGGGCGCGCTCGTGCAGGTCGAGGGCCAGTCGGCAGTGCCGCAGCGCCGTCTCGTGCTGAGCCGTCGCCAGGTGCAGCGTCGCCAGCGCACAGTGGGTGATCGCCTGGCCGCGCGGTGAGCCCAGCCGCTCCCGCAGCTCAAGTGCCTGGCGGTAGTGGTCGGCGGCCTGGTCGTAGCGGCCGGTCGCGCGGTGGGCATCGCCGAGCCGCTGCAGGGCGGCCGCCTCGGTGACCCGGTCGGCGCGGCCGCGGGCCATGCCGAGCACCTGACCCAGGAGGGTCGTTGCCGTGCCGACCTCGCCGAGGTGGAGGTGGACGGCCGCCATGTTGTGCAGCATGTAGGCGACCGTGTCCGGGTCGTCGACCGAACGGGCGAGCTGTAGCGCGGCGGCAAAGCTGTCCAGGGCTTGGCGGTGGTCGTGCAAGGCGAACCGCGCGGCGCCGTGGTTCGACATCGAGCCGATGCGGCCGATGGCATGGCCGTCACGCTCGGCCGCCGCCACCGCGATCGTCAGCATGTCCAGGACATCGGCGGGGCGGCCGCTGCGGTCCAGGATCTCGTACAGCACACCGGGGAGCTGCCAGGCCCGGCGGTGGCGGCCGTGGTCGGCGGCCCACCGGGTCAACGCCATGAGGTTCTCCCGCTCCGCCTCGCACCAGGCGAGCGCAGCCGCGTCGGCGGCAAAGGTAACCGGCACCAAGGACGTCGGCGCAGGCAGGTCGGGCACCGGCGGCGCCGCCGGCTCCAGGCACGCGGCCGCGTTCGCCGCCGTGAGCAGGGCCCAGTCGAGCAGCCGGTCGAGCGCCGCCTCGCGCTCCGGGGGCGGCACGTCGCGGACCGCCCGGTCGTGGGCGAACCGGCGGACGAGGTCGTGGAAGCGGTACCGCCGCACGCCCTCCTGCCCGATGAGGTGCGTACGGGTCAGCCCGTCCAGCAGCCGCTGCGCCTGCGGCACGGGCTCACCCAGTAGTGCGGCTGCCGCCTCGGTCGAGACGGTGCGGCCGGGATGGAGGCCGAGCAGCCGGAACAGCCGGGCGAGGCCCGGCCGGAGCGCGTCGTACGACCAGGCGAACACGACCGGCAGGCTCGCCTCCTCGTCGCCGTCGAGGTCGAGCAGCTGCCCGGCGAGGTCCCCGACGAGGTCGGCGATCGGCACGTACGGCCGCGCGGCGACGTGCTCGCCGATGATGCGGACCGCGAGCGGCAGCCCGCCCGACAGCCGGGCAAGTGCCCGGACTGCCGGAGCCTCCGCACCGGCCCGACCGGCGCCGACCATCCGCCCGAACAGCGTGACGCAGTTGGCGTCCGGCAGCGGCGGCACCGTGACGGTCCGCACACCGTGGCGGACCGTCAGGCCGGTCAGCCGGTCGCGGCTGGTGATCACGGTGAGGCAGGTGCTCGAGGTCGTCAGCAGCGGCAGCACGTGGTCGGAGTTGCGGACGTTGTCGAGGATGATCAGCACCCGGCGTCCGTTGAGCAGCCGGTTGAGCCGGTCGCGGCGCTGCTCGACGCCGGGCGGGATGCGGTCGGGCGGCACATCGAGGGCGCGCAGGAACCGGCCGAGGGCCTCGCCCGGATCGACCGGCGGCGCGGCACCGTAGGCATTGGCATCGAGGTAGAGGTGGCCGTCCGGGTACTGGTCGCGGCGCCGATGCGCCCAGTGGACCGCGAGCGTGGTCTTGCCGATGCCCGGCATGCCGCTGATCGCCACGACGTTCGCGCCGCCCGAGCCGCCGGTCAGCGCGTCCAGCTCGGCCAGCAACCCGGCGTGGCCGACGAAGTCGCCGACGTCAGTCGGCAGCTGCCGCGGGCCCGCGCCCGCGAACGGCGCAGGCGAGGTCGCGGGCGGCAGGCCGACCGACGTCTCCACCCGCATCTGCTGGCGGAAGCGGCGCCGGAACGTGGCCAGGAACGCGTGCGCGTCGTCGTGCTGGCCGGCGGCCGCGAGCGCCGTCACCCAGTGCCGGGCGAGGACCTCGTCGAGCTCGTTCGCCCGCACCAGCGGCTCCAGCAGCGCGAGGGCGGCCAGGTGCCGGCCGGTACTGAGCTGGCTCCCGGCCAGCGCTCTCTGCGCGTCGAGCAGTTCGTCGCGCACCTGTAGACGCAGCTGCTCCGAGCGAGCCGTGTGCAGGTCGGTCAGCGGCTCGTCGTGCCAGAGATCGAGCGCCTCCTCCAGCAGCTCGACGGCCGCCGCGTGGTCGCGCCGACCGGCCGCCGCCCGTGACGAGCGCACGAGCCGGCGGAAGCGGTGCAGGTCGACGAGCTCACGGTCGACGTCGAGGCGGTACCCATGCTGGCCGGGCAGACGCACCAGTGCGCGCGGCATCTCCACTCGGGTGAGGACCGCCCGCAACCGGCTCGCCATGGAGTACAGGCTGCCGCGATACTCATCCGGTTCGCCGCGGTCCCACAGATGCTCGACAATTGCATCGACGCTTACCGGACCGCCCGCGTGACACAGCAGCAGTGCGAGCATTCCCCGCTGTTTCGCGGTGCCCAGCGGAATTGGCCCGTCTGCCGTGTGCAGCGCGGTCGGGCCCAGGATGACGAAGCGCATTCGCCCCCCTCTTGGAGTCCCCTCTCCCCGGCTCCAGTGTGCTCCCGCGACGCAATTCCGGGAGAAGAAAAGCGTCGATGTTCGTGATCCGACAAATCGCATTCCAGCGGGTGCGCAAGTTACCGGCAATGCAACCGGCAACGGCTCGTCAACCGGCGGCCCGCACGCTCGGCTCGTCCACGTTTCCGGACCGAGGAGGCGAGCACGTGAACATGTGCGAGTGGCTGCCGACGCCTATGGAAATCGACGCCGACAGATGGCGGAGCCGACCGTGCAGACGCACGGTGCTGATGGTCGTGCACACGATGGCGAGCTGCCACCGGCTGCTCGACGTCGCGGGGTGCGTCGAGACCGACCCCCGGGTGCAGACGGTTTACACGGTCGCGCCGGACGCGTTCCGCCGCGGCGTGGCCGAGCGGCTGGCGGGGCTCGGCGCGCTGATCCTGCCCTGGGCCCAGGTCCGGCGGGAGCGGTTCGACCTGGCGGTCGCCGCTGCCTGGGGCGGCCTGCCGGAGCTGCACGCGCCGCTGCTGGTGATGGCGCACGGCGCCGGGCGCGGCAAACGGACCCGGCCGGCGGGGCGCGGCAACTCCGCGGCGCGCCCGGAGGTGTACGGGCTGGACGCGGCCCGGCTCGTCCGCGACGGCGAACTAGTGGCGTCGGCGCTGGCCCTCGCCCACGAGTCGGAGCGGGAGGTGCTGCGCCGGCAGTGTCCCGAGGCCCTGCCGACAACCGTGGTCGTGGGCGACCCATGCCTCGACCGGCTGCTCGCGAGCATCCCGGGGCGGCAGCGTTACCGTGACGCGCTCGGCCTCGCCGCGGACGAGCGCCTGCTGCTGGTCAGCTCGACATGGGGCCCCGACGGGCTCTTCGGTGCGGCGCCGGACCTCCTGCCGCGGCTCATGACGGAGGCCGCGCCGGCCGGGTACCGCGTCGCCGCCCTCCTCCACCCGGCGGTGTGGACGGCGCACGGCCACCGCCAGGTGCGGGCCTGGCTGCGCGACTGCCGGGCCGCCGGGCTGCTGCTGGCCGACCCGGCCGACGACTGGCGGATCCCGCTGCTAGCCGCGGACCGGGTACTCGGTGACCACGGCTCGGTGACCGCCTACGCCGCCGCGATCGGCGTCCCGACACTCCGGCACCCGACCGGACGGAACGCGATCGCCGCGGCCGGGTCGGTGTCCGGACGGCTCGACCGGCTCGACCCGGCCCGGCCGGTGCTGCCGCAGCTGGCCGCCGCCGACCGGCCCGACCAGGCGTCGGTGGTGGCGGCGCTGTCGTCGCGGCCCGGGCAGGCGCACCGCCTGCTCCGGCGCACGATGTACCGCCTGCTCGCCCTCGACGAGCCCGGCCGCCACCGCGGCCCGGACCCGGTGGAGTGTTAGGCCAGCGACAGCCGGGCCAGCCGGCGGCGCACGTGCTCCGCGCGCGTGATCGATCTCCCCGTCGGCCAGGTTGTCGTCGTCGCTCACGTCCGGCCACGG
>NZ_JBEXCY010000074.1:0-50107 GCF_040605515.1 Dactylosporangium sp. NPDC005572
CCGCGGACGCCGGGAACACCGCCCGCAGCGCCGCCACGGACGGGGCGTAGAGCTCCACGCCGCGCAGGTCGAGCCCGGGGACCGGGTTGCCGCCGTCGACGCTGAGCAGCACCTGCGCCGGCGCGCCGGTGACGGCGGCGCGCACGCTGCCGTACCCCGTCTGGTCGACGTGCAGCCACCGGGCGGCGTGCACCGGCACGGCGGCCGGGTCCGGCGGCGTGGCCGGGGTCGTGATGATCATCCGCTCGCCGGTCGCGCGGGTGACGACGACCACGCTGCTGGTGGTGGCGGTGCCCGGCCGGGTCGTCAGCCAGCGGGTGTCGACGCCGGCGTCGTCGAGCAGCGCGCGGGCCCGCTCGCCGTCCTCGTCGTCGCCGACCACGCCGCAGAAGCCGACGGGGACGCCCAGCCGGGCGAGCGCGACCGCCGCGGTCGCGGCCGGACCGCCGCCGGCCGCCGTGAACGGGGCGGCGACGACCCGGCCGTCCGGGCCCGGCACGTGGTCGACGACCGCGATGGTGTCGGCCGTGACCACGCCGACGCACAGGACTTCGAGCGGCACGGCTACTTCACCGCGCCCGCGGTGAGCCCCGCCACCAGGTAGCGCTGCAGCAGCAGGAACCCGGCGACGATCGGCGCGCTGACGACCAGCGCCGCGGCCATCACCTGGTTCCAGTAGACGTTGGTCTCGGTGGCGTAGCTCTGCAGGCCGATCGACAGGGTGCGCGACGCACTGTCGGTCAGCTGGGAGGCGAAGAGGATCTCGCCCCAGGCCGTCATGAACGCGTAGACGGCGACCGCGATGACGCCGGGCCGGGCGCTGGGCAGCACGATGCGGATCAGCGCGCCGATCGCGGAGGCCCCGTCGACCCGGGCCGACTCGTCGAGGTCGCGCGGGATGCCGTTGAAGTAGCTGGTCAGCATCCAGATCGAGAAGGGCAGGGTGAACGTGAGATAGGTGATGATCAGCCCGAGCCGGGTCTGGTACACGGCCGTGAACCCGAGGCTCTTGTCGATGTTGACGAACACCAGGAACAGCGGCAGCAGGAACAGCACCCCGGGGAACATCTGCGTCGAGAGCACGACACCGGAGAACAGCCGGCCGCCGCGGAAGGTGTACCGCGACAGGGCGTACGACGCGAAGACCGCGATGAGCACGCTGAACACGGTCGCCGCCGTCGTGACGATCAGGCTGTTCACGAAGTACTGCGCGAGCGGCACCGTGGACCAGATGTCGACGAACGGCGAGATCGTCAGGTTCGACGGCCACCACTCGAACGCGCCCTGCACATCGCGCAGCGGCTTGAGGGCCGAGGTGACCATCACATAGAGCGGCATGACCGTGAAGAGCCCGAGCGGGATCAGCACGAGCCAGCGGAAGACCCGGAACGAGGTCTGCTCACGCATCGCGGTTCACCTTCCTGTTCCACAGCGCCCACAGCCCGGCGACCAGGATCAGGAACAGCATCAGCAGCACGGACATCGCCGAGCCGAGGCCGAAGTTCCAGGTGATGAACGAGCTGTTGTAGATGTGCATGGTCATGAGGTTGGCCGACTCGGGCGGCGTCGCGCCGAAGAGCACGAACGGGGTGTTGAACTCGCGGAACGTCCACAGGAACAGCAGGAGCAGCAGCGTGGCGTTCATCGGGCGCATCATGCCGAGCGTGATGTACCGGATCTGCTGCCACGTGCCGGCGCCGTCGATCGCCGAGGCCTCGTAGACGTCCTCCGGGATGACCTGCATGCCGGCCATCGTCATGAGGAACGCGAAGGGCCACTGCTGCCAGACGGAGACGATCACCAGCGAGACGAAGGCGTTGTTGCCGATCAGCCAGAACGTGGGCTCGCCGGTGATGTGCAGGGCGGTCAGCAGCTCGTTGAGCAGACCGTTGTCGCGCTGGAGGACGAACTTCCAGGTGACGATCCCGGCGTAGGCGGGCAGCGCGTACGGCACCAGGAACAGGGTGCGCAGCAGGCCCCGGCCGCGCCCGAAGCGCTGCAGGGCCAGCGCGGCCGACATCCCGAACGCGAACGAGATGCCGACGACCAGGAGCGTGAAGCCGAGCGTGAGCCCGAACGACCTGAGCAGCTGCTCGCCGAGCGCTCCGGAGAAGTCCAGCGCGACCCGGTAGTTGCCGAGGCCGGCGAACGGCGCCTCGCCCCAGTTGGCGATGAAGAACTGGGTCAGCTCGACGAAGCTCATCCAGATGCCGACGACCATGGGGATGACGTGGATCAGCAGTTCCAGCACGATGGCCGGGAGGATGAGCAGGTACGGCGTCCAGCGCCGCCAGGTGAGCCACTTGCGCGGCGCGGGCACCGGGGCCTTGCGCTGCGACCTGCCCAGGCGGAGCTGCCGGGCCGGCCGCTGCGGGAGCGTCACAGACATCGTTGCTCTCCCCGGCCCCGGGGCCGCCCCGCGTTGCGGGAGGGGCGGCGCCGGGGCCTCGTTGTGCGGGACAGGGACGGGTGGGTGTGCCGGCCTCGGCCGGCGCCACCTCGGCTACTTCGGCGCGGACGCCATCTTCTGCTGGGCCTCGTCGAGCGCGGCCTTGACGTCGGCCGAGGAGACCTGCGCCCCGGTGGCGGCCTTGGCGATCAGCTTGACGACCGCGCCGCCGACGTTGGCCTGGAAGGCCTGGATGCCCGGGATCAGCGGGAGCGGCTTGGCCTGCTCGCCGAGGATCTTCGTGAACACCTCGCTCTTGGCCGGTTCGTCACCGATCGCCGACTCGACGCCCTTGACGGCGGGCAGCGACTTGTAGGCCTTGTTGAGGATCGCCTGCTCCTCGTCGCTCGTCATGAACTTCACGAACTCGATGGCCGCGTCGAGGTGCTTGGTGTTCTTGAAGATCGAGATGTTCGACCCGGCGACGAAGCTGCTGATCTTCGTCTTGCCCGCGGGGGCCGGGATCGGCACGATGCCGTACTGGTCGGGCTTCATGCCGTTCTGGGTCAGGGTGTTGATGCCGGAGGTCTGCGCGAGGTACATCGCCGCGTTGCCCCGGGCGAACTCACCCGCCGCCTGCCCGATCTCGGTGTACTGCGCGGAGCTCGGGTTGACGACCTTGTAGCGGCTCATCAGGTCGACGTACTGCTGGACGCCGTCGATCATGCCCTGCGAGGTGAACGTGGGCTTGCCGTCCGCGTCGAACGCCGAGCCACCTTGCTGCTCGCTGAAGATGTAGGAGTAGTGCATGCTGGCGTTCACCGTCGCGCCGGGAATCACCACGCCCCACTTGTTCTCGGCCGGCTTGGTGAGCTTCTGGGCGGCCGAGATCAGCTCCTCCCAGGTGGCCGGGGGCTGCAGGCCGGCGGCGGCGAACTGCTGCTTGTTGTAGTAGAGCGCGTAGACCTGGCTGTAGAGGGGCAGCGAGGTCGGCGGCTGGCCGGGCTTGCCCGCGGTGGCGAAGGCGGACTCCACGAAGTGGTCCTTGCCGCCGAGCTTGGTGAGCGCGGCGTCGTCGAACGCGTAGAAGGCGCCGGTGGACTGGAAGGTCACCGCGTTGGTGTTGCCGATGTTGAGCACGTCGGGGCCCCGGCCGCTGACGGCGGCCGCGAGCGTGTTGTTGGTCAGGTCGGACCACGGGACGACCTCGAGCTTGACCTTGATGCCGGTCTTCGCGGTGAACTTCTCGAGCTCCGGCGTCAGGATCTCTTTGTCGTTGTCGAGGCTCGCGCCCTGGTTGCTGGCCCAATAGGTGAGCGTGACCCCGGCGCCGTCGCCGGAGTCGGCGCCACTACCGGAACAGGCCGCCAGGGTGGCAGCGACAAGAACGGCGAACGCGCCTGCTACGAGGGAACGAGTCTTCATAGAACGACTCCCTTGGCGGGGGGCGAGAGGGGTGTCGTGTGACCTCGCCCGCTGAGTGGTGCCAATTGAACACTGACGCAAGGTTGGTGTCAACGAAACATTCTTTGAGCCTTTGCGCTCACGCGCCAGCCCTCTGACCAGGAACCGCCGTCCAGCGGCATGTGCTTGCCCACCCAAACATGTTCCCAGAGCACCTTGCCGGCGCCGCCGGTCATCCGGCGAACGGAAGCACGGGGAGGCCCCGCACCCCGACGCGCGCGGCGAAGACGGCGCCCGCCCGCGGCTGCTCCCCGGGCGGGAGGTTCTCGCGCGAGGTCGTGATGAACAGGGTGTCCAGGTCGTCGCCGCCGAGCGTGCACGAGGTCACCTGCCGCACCGGCACCTCGACCACGTCCTGCAGGGTGCCGCCGGCGTCGTAGTGGTGCACCGCGGCGCCGCCGTACAGCGCGACCCAGACGCCGTCGTGCTCGTCGACCCACAGGCCGTCGGGGTTGCCCGCGCCGTCCGGCACCGACACGAAGGGCCGCCGGGCGGTCGGGCGGCCCCCGTCGACGTCGAAGACGTCCACCCGCCGGGTCCTGGAGTCGACGTAGTACATCCGCCCCCCGTCAGCGGTGAACCCGAGCCCGTTCGAGATGGTGACACCGCCGAGGAGCCGCTCGACCGTCCCGTCCGGGCACATCCGGAAGACCTCGCCCGCGCCGCTCTCGCGGGCGTACGACATCGAGCCGCAGATGATCGCGCCGGTGGGGTCGCAGCCGCCCTCGTTGAACCGCCGCAAGGTGTCCGGCCAGACCGGGCCGCTCGTGCGAACCCGCACATCGTGCTCCCACAGCGTGAACTCACGCTCCGTGACGACGACGATGCCGCCGCCGGTCCGCGGGCGCACCATCGCCGCGACCGGCGACCCGACGTCCAGGCGGCTCACCGCGCCGGTGGCGGCGTCCAGCGACAGCACCGCGCCGGCCAGCATGTCGACCCACTTCAGGCCGCCCCAGCCGGCACTCCAGACGGCCCCCTCGGCGTGGTACGCGACCGGCGCCGTGACCTGCTCCGCCAGCACCATCGACGACTCCCTCCACCTCCACCGCAGTGGAGTCTGTGACAATTCGAACATTGGATGTTAGAACTTTTACACGATCTGATGGACTGTCCACATGTTCGCCACCGAAGGGGACCCGATGCAGCATCAAGGCCTGTACGTCGCCGGGGTCTGGCAGGAGACCGCCGACCGCTGGACCGTTTCGGACAAGTGGACCGGCGCGCAGCTCGGCACCGTGTCGGTCGCGACGAAGCACCATGCCACCGCGGCGGTCGACGCCGCGCAGGACGCGATGCGGCACGGACTGCCGCCGTACGCCCGCGCCCGGATCCTCGCCGAGGCGAGCCGGCTCATCGAGGCCCACGCCGGCGAGCTCGCCGAGCTGATCACGGCGGAGGTCGGCAAGCCGATCACCGCGTCGCGGACCGAGGTGGCGCGGGCCGTGCTCACCACGCGGCTCTCGGCCGAGGAGGCCGGCCGCCTGCCGGGCGAGACGGTGCCGCTCGACGCGGTCGAGGCCGGCGCCGGGACGTTCGCCTTCACCGTGCCCGGCCCGCGCGGCATCGTCGCCGCCGTGACGCCCTTCAACTTCCCGCTCAACCTGGTCCTGCACAAGGTCGGCCCGGCCCTCGCCGCCGGCTGCGCGGTGGTGCTGAAGCCGTCGGAGCACGCGCCCCTGACCGCCGGCCTGATGACCAGGCTGTTCGAGCGCGCGGGGCTGCCGGCCGGGTGGCTCAACCTGGTCACCGGCCCGCCGGCCGACATCGTCGACACGTGGCAGCAGGACAGCCGGGTGGCCGTGCTCACCTTCACCGGGTCCTCGACGGTGGGCTGGCGATTGAAGGCGCAGTCGCCCCGCAAGCATCACGTGCTGGAGCTCGGCTCGAACACCGCCATGGTCGTCGCCGCCGACGCGGACCTCGACCGCGCCGTCCGCGACGCCACCACGGCGGCGCTCAGCGGCTCCGGACAGGCCTGCGTCTCGCTGCAGCGCGTCTACGTCGAGCGACCCGCGGCCGAGCGGTTCGTGTCCGCGCTCGTGCGGTCGTTCGCCGACACCCCCTACGGCGACCCGCACGACGAGCACACCGTCGTCGGGCCGCTGATCAGCCGGGACGCCGCCGAACGCCTGCACGCCTGGGCCACCGCCGCGGTGCGGGCGGGCGCCCGCGTCGCCGTCGGCGGGACCGTGAGCGACACGCTCATGGCGCCGACGGTCCTGGTCGACGTGCCGCGCGACAGCCCCCTGGTGTGCGAGGAGGCGTTCGGCCCGATCGTCAGCGTCATCGTCGTCGACTCCGTCGCGCAGGCGATCGACGAGGTGAACGCGACCGACTACGGCCTCAACACGGCCGTCTACACCAGCAGCCTCGCCAGCTCCCTGGAGTACGCGCGGAAGGCCCAGGCCGGCAGCGTCCTGGTGAACATGCCGCCGTCGTTCCGGGCCGACCACATGCCGTACGGCGGGGTCAAGGGGTCCGGCCAGGGACGCGAGGGCGTACGGTACGCGATCGCGGACCTGCTCCAGGAGAAGCTGGTCGTGCTCCGCCCGTAGCCACGCCGGTGGCGGGTCAGGCGGCGGGCCGGCCGGCTCGGGCGGCGTCGATCGCGGACTGCAGCGACCGCCGATAGCCGTCGCTCGTGTACGTCGCGCCGGACACCGCGTCCAGGTCGGCGCTCTGCCGCTGCAGTGCCTGCTGCCGCAGCACCGGCGTCGCGCGGCGGCCGATCTCGATGCCCCGGGCCGCGGCCGCCGGCAGCTGGACCGCCTCGACGTCGACCAGTCGGCCGCCGCGGACCGTGATGCGGACCTGGACCGGTCCGTAGCGGTTGGGGAACACGGCGCCGAGGTGCGGACCGTCGGTCATCCGGGTCAGGTCCACCACGCCGACCTCGGGCATCCGGCTCGCCGCGGCCGGGAGCGGGGAGCCGGTACCGCCGTCCGCGGGTGGCCGGCCGGCCGGCGGGGCCGGGGTCTGGGACTTCATGGCGATGAGGACCCCGGTCAACAGCCCGGTCCCGAGCAACGCCACGCCGACGCGCCGCATGTCAGAACTCGAACGGGTCGAGGTGGATCTGCCGCGGCGGCACTCCCGCCCGGCGTAACGCGATGACCGAGGCGTCCACGAGGCCGGCCGAGCCGCAGAGGTACACGTCCCGGCGGGCCACGTCGGGGACCAGCTCGAGCAGGCCCGCGGGGCTGAACGCGCGGCGCGGGCCGGGGTCGTCGCGGCCGCCGGTGACGTACCAGATCTGCGCGTCCCGGGCCCGGGCCAGCAGCTCCAGCTCCTCGCGGAAGACCAGCTCGCCGGCGTTGCGGGCCCGATAGAGCACCACCGTGCGCGGCGGCAGCTCCTCCAGCAGGGCGCGGACCGGGCCGATGCCGCTGCCGCCGGCGATGAGCAGCGCGCGGGCCTGCCGGCGGCGGTCGGCGGTGAAGTCCCCGCTCGGGCCCTCCACGAAGACCGGTGTTCCGGGGCGCAGCTCACGCAGCCCGGCGGTGTGGTCGCCGACGACCTTGACGGTGAGCCGCAGCCAGTCGTTGTTGGGTGCGGCGGACATCGAGAACGGGTGCGCCTGCCACCAGTTGCGCCGGTCCAGGAACCGCCAGCGGAAGAACTGCCCGGCCCGCACGCCGAGGCCGCGCATCCGCCGGCCCGCGATGTAGATCGAGATCATGTCGGCGCCCTCGGGGACGATCTCGCGGACGCGGAAGCGATGGCGCAGGTTCATCCGCAGCGGGGCGACGATCCGGCCCCACAGCACGGCGGCCACCACCAGACACCAGAAGAGCATCGAGGTGTATCGCGAGAGCCCCGGCGCCGACGTCTCCTGCCCGACGGTGAACTGGTGGCCGACGGACAGCACGAGCACCACGTACGCCGACAGGTGCAGCAGGTGCCACACCTCGTACGACATCCGCCGCCGCAGCCGGGGCACGGCCAGCACCGCCAGCGCGACCAGCAGCCCGGTGGCGACGAAGGCCCCGGTCATGTACTCGTACTTGTCCACCGTCAGCAGCCGCACCACCTCCCGCGGCGGCGACACCCGCTCGAACCCCGCATAGCCGAGGGTGATGAAGGCGGCGTGCGCCACGACCAGCGCGACGACGAAGACGCCCAGATCCCGGTGCCAGTGCAGCAGATCACGGGCGCCGAGCCAGCGGTCCAGCCACGCCACCCGGCTCATCAGCAGTACCTGCACCAGCAGGACGTAGCCGGCCAGCAGACCGGTGATCCGCCCGGCCGCGGTCAGCGAGGCCGCGCCGTCGCCGAGGAAGCCGTCGGGCGTGTTCACCCACCACGGCGCCAGCGTCACCACCAACCCGGCCCAGAAGACGGCGATCGTCCCCGCCCGCCACGCATCCACGGACTCCCGCCGCCGGTACGGCCGCCGGAACCTGGACGGGATGAGCGCCTCGTGTGCTGCCCTTCGCGTGTCCACCGCGGACGGTCTTACCAACCGGCACGGGCCACTGTCGAATGCTTCAACATCTTTTAAGGCACCGCTAATCGAAGGCCTCCGAAGCCTGGATCCGCTCCAGTTTGGACAGTCGCTCCGCCGGGCCTCGGCGTCACCCGCTGCCGATCGGGATCTTGACCAGCAGTGTGGTCCCGTGGCCGACCGGGCTCACGACCTCCATGCTGCCCCCGAGCGTCTCGACGCGGTCCTGCAGGCCGATCATCCCGGAGCCCTTGCCGGGGTCCGCTCCCCCGACGCCGTCGTCCTGCGCCAGGATCCGCAGCATCGCGTCCCCCGCTTCGACCTCGACACACACGGCGGACGCCCGGGCGTGCTTGGCGGCGTTGGTGAGCGCTTCGGAAACGACGTAGTACGCGGCCACCTCGACCGGATCCGGCATCTCCCGGTCGAGGTGCAGGTTGAGTGCGACCGGGACCGGGCTGCGACGGGCAAGCGTCTTGAGTGCGGGGCCGAGCCCTCCCTCGGACAGGATCGCCGGATGGATCCCGCGGGCGATCTCTCGCAGGTCGTTGAAGACGCCGGTCAGGCCCTCCACGGTCTGCGACAGCAGCGCCTTGACCGGGTCCGGCCCGTCGGGCAGTGCGGCCTGCGCCGTGCGCAGGTCAAGACTCAGCGCAACGAGACGTTGCTGTGCGCCGTCGTGCAGATCCCGTTCGACCCGGCGGCGGGCGTCGTCAGCCGCGGCGACGATCCGGGCCCGGGACTCCATCAGCTGCGTGCGACTGTCGGCATTGGCGATCGCGGTCGCGACGAGCTCCGTGAAGGCGGCCAGCCGCGCCTCGACGCCGGGCGGGATCGGCTGCGGCCTCGAAGACGTCACCGAGGCCACGCCCCACAACCGGCCGTCGACCACGACCGGGACACCCACCGCCGAGCGAATGCCCGAACCACGCATGATCGCGGCGACCCTGCCCGTAGCGTTGTCGTAGTCGTCGATCCGGGCCGCGCGGCCGGTGCGCAACACCCTGACGGCGACGTTGTCACCGTCGAGCGGGACATGCATGTTGCCCACGGCGCCGCTCGCCACGGTGCGGCCCGAGACCCTGCTGGCCGTGCCGTCGGCCTCGAAGCGGATCAGGATCGTGCTGTCGAGGCCCAGCAGACGGCCGAGCTCGGCGGTGACCGCACCGAACACCTCGGTCGGCGAGACACCACCCGCGACCAGCGTCGCCACCTGCCGCAGCGCGGCCTGCTCCTGCACGAGCACGTTGAGCCGCTCGCGACTCGCCTCCCGGTCGAACGCCGCACGGAGCAACGCCTCCAGCGACGGGACCACCCGCTGCCGCAGCCGCATCAGCGTGTGCTCCGGCAGGTCGGCGGGGACCAGAAACACCCCCATGCGCGTGGCGCCGTCGCGCAGCGGGAAGGCGGCCCGGCGCTCGTCGGCGGCGACCGGCCCGAGCTCGATCGCCGCGGACGGCAGCTCGAACACCTCGGCGAGCCGCCGCGACGCCGCGCCAAGCGCCGAATGCAGCTCGTCCGCCCCCAGCATGATGTGGGCCAGTTCGGCCGCGAGGTCGGCCTCCCGGCGGCGTTCCGTCGCCTCGACCGCACGGGACCGGGCCAGGTCCGCCAGGCCGCTGGTCATCAGCCCGGCGACGATGAAGAGCGCGAGCTCCTCCAGGTTCTGGTTGGTGTTGACGTGCAGGCTCCAGAAGGGCGCGAGGTGGAAGTAGTTGAAGGCGAGGGCGCTGGCCACCGACGTCACGGCCCCCAGCCAGGCACCCCACACGGTCGCGACCACCAGCACGCCGAGCAGGTAGATCACGCCCTTGACACTCTGATGGGTGGCCTGACTGAGCGGGTACAGCACGAGGGTCTCCGCCACAACCAGCCCCGCGGCGACCACGAGCCCGAGCGCGAGGGGTGGCTGCGTCGGGCGGAGCAGCAACGACAACAGGCGTGCGCGCATCGGCTACGACCCTCCTTCCACGTCGCTTGCCTCACGTGGAAGCCGCGTTCCGCCCGGGCGGCAACCAGCCACATGGCTGCCGTCGCGAGTGCCCGGACGCGAATTCGGGTGATTCTCCGCAGGTATGGGGAAATGGCCCAACATCAATCATACTGGCTCGTAGCTGGCGCTCCGAGGTGCGCACGCACCGGTGCGGCTGTGGTCGGGGTGTCCCGTCGGGCGGCGGTCAGCATCGCGCCGCCGATCACCAGGGCCGCGCCCGCGAGTGTCGTGGGCCCGGCCGGCTCGCCGAGCAGGACCGCGCCGAACAGCGTCGACCACAGCGGGACGAGGTACGTGACGGACGCCGCCACGGTCGGGCCGGCCGCCTGGATGATGCGCAGGTTCATGATGTACGCGACGCCGGTGCCCACCGCCCCCAACGCGACCAGCGCGAGGGCGGCCTGCGGGCCGGGCCAGCCGGGCGCACCGTCGATGAGCGGGGCGGCCAGCGCCAGCTGGAGCGTCGCGGTGCCGATCTGCATCACCGACAGCGTCGCCGCCGGCTCCGCCCGGCCGGCGACGAATCGGCGCGTGTACGCGAACCCGGCGCCGTAGCAGAGCGTGCCGCCGAGGCACGCGAGCGCGCCGAGCAGCGGTGCCCCGGCGAGCCCGTCCCAGACGCCGAGCACGACGAGCACTCCCGCAAACGCCACGACCAGGCCGACCAGCCGGCGGGCGGTCGGCCGCTCCGCGGGGACGAGCGCCAGCGCGAAGACGAACGTGGTCAGCGGGGTCGTGGCGTTGAACACGCCGGCGAGCACGGTGGTGACGTGCGTCTGCCCATACGCGAACAGGGCGAACGGCACGGCGTTGAGCAACGCGGCGACAACGAAGGCATGGCCCCACGCGACCGGATCCCGGGACAGGGGCGCCCGCAGGACCAGGCAGCACACCGCCAGCGCCGCGGCGCCGAAGGCACAGCGCCAGAACGCGAGCCACACCGGCTCGACGCCGGCGCTGACCGCGACCTTGATGAACAGGAAGCTGGAGCCCCAGATCAGGGACAGCAGCAGGAACGAGGGCACCCAGCGGGCGTTGCGCATGGACGGATCATGCGGCGGCGCCGCATTATGAGTCCAACAAGTGGCGTGCATCGCACTATGAGGGTTGCTCATGAATCTGGCACAGCTCCGCGCGTTCGTCGCGGTCCTCGACGACGGCAGCTTCAGCGGCGCCGCGGCGACGCTCGGCATCAGCCAGTCAGCGGTGTCGCACACGATCGCCACCCTCGAGCGGACTCTCGGTCACCCGGTGGTGACCCGGCAGGGTGGGGTTCGCGCGACCGCATTCGGCGCCGAGATCGCCGCGCATGCCCGAGCGGCGGTGCGGGCGGCGGCGGCGATCGGGATGCTGGCCGCCCAGCGCGACGGCCGGCCGACCGGCTCGATCAAGCTCGCCGCGCCGCCGACGGTCTGCCAGGGCCTCATGCCCGGGCTGCTCGCCCGCTGGCGCGACGAACTGCCGGGAGTCGACGTGGCGCTGTTCGAGGGTGAGGACGACGAGGTCGCCGACTGGCTCGCCGGCCACACCGTCGACCTGGCCGTCGTCGTGGACCCGCCACCCGGGCCGGGTCACGTCCTCGCGGAGGACGCGTTCCACGCGGTCCTGCGCCGCGACCATCCCCTCGCCCGCGAGGACGCCGTAGGCGTCGCCGATCTGCAGGACGACCCGTTTCTGCTCTCGCGCGGCGGCTGCGAGCGGCACGTCCGCGAGGCGCACCGGCTCGGCGGCGTCCCGCTCCACCCGACCCACCGGGTGCGGGAACTGGGCACCCTGTTCGCGATGATCCGGGCCGGGATCGGCGTGTCGGTCGTGCCCGGGCTCGCCGCCGCGATGCTCGATCCGCGACTGGTGCTCGTGCCGCTGCGGCCGGTCCTGACCCGGCGGCTGGTGCTCCGCGGCCCGCTCGACCGTCCGTGGCATCCGGCGGTGACCGCCCTGGTGGAGCAGGCCGCAGCCGGAGCAGCAGGATCCGGTCACGCCCACCGAACGGCATGAGTGAGCCCTGCCTGCGCGCGTTAGCGTTGGGATCCTCACTGGTTGGACCGGGAAGGCTGGGGTGATGGGGATGCGGTGCCTCATCGTCGACGACTCGGCCGCGTTCCTCGCTGCCGCCGAGCGGGCGCTGACCGGTCAAGGCATCACCGTCGTGGGGGTGGCGCACGACAGCGCCCAGGCGATTGACCACATCGACGCCCTTCGCCCGGACGTCGTCCTGGTGGATGTCTACCTGGGTGCCGAAAGCGGCTTCGACCTGGCCGAACGCATTGAAGCCACCCGCCGGGACCGCAGCTGGGCGGTCTCGGTCATCCTGATCTCCAGCCACTCCAGGGACGAGCTGGTCGACCTGCTCCACGAGAGTTCCGCGATGGCGTTCGTGGACAAGGCGGAGCTGTCGGCCCGCACGATCCACGACGCCCTGAGCAGCACGCGTCACGGCAGCACTGCGTAGCCGCCAACCATGGCAAAGTACGATTAAATCGGACTAAATTGGCATTGTGCGCGTGAGCCCGTTGTCGATGTTGGTGCGGCCGACGCCCCCGTCCGCGTGGCTGGGAATCGCGGTCGCTCTCCTCTTCATCACGATGGAGAGCCTGCTCACCCTCCCGCTCCACAGAATTACGAGAGAGTCGACGCCGAGCGTGATCTACCTGCTCGGCGTCGTGCTGGTGTCGATCGTCTGGGGGCTGTGGCTGGGGGTGGCCACAGCGCTGGCGAGTGTCGTCGCGTTCGTGTACCTGTTCGTGACGCCCATCAGCAACCTCGCCGACTCCGATGTCCGGGACGTGACGCCGCTCGTGGTGTTCGTCAGCGTGGCGGTGGTGGTCAGCGCTCTGGCGAACCAGTCCCGGAGACGGGCCGCGCAGGCCCAGGAGTCCGACCTCACGGCTGACATGGCCCGCCTGCTGCTCGACACGGACGACATCGCCGCGGCGCTGCCCGCGGTGTCCCGGAAGATCACGCAGGCATTGGACCTGCCCGCGGCCGCGATCGAACCGGAGGTCAGCGCGTCCGGCGCCGAGGACCGCCGCCCGGATCGGACCGTCCCGGACGAGATCGCCGCCGACGGGAGCGCCCGTGAGGGTGCCCGGCGAACCGCGTTCCCGCTCCGCCACGACGGCACCGTGCTGGGGACGCTTCGCGTGCCCGACGGTGTGCCCGACCGGCAGGTGCTCCGCCTGGAGCAGCGGGTGGTCCCGCCGCTCGCTTCACTGCTGCATGCGGCGCGCGAACGCGCGGCCATGGTCAACGCGCTCGCCCTGAACGGGGAGGAGCTCCGCGCCCGGGCGGCCCAGCAGGCCGCACTGCGGCGGGTGGCGACGCTCGTGGCGCGCGCCGTCAACCCGGCCGAGGTCTTCCACGCCGTCACCACGGAGGTCAGCCGCCTCCTGGACGACCGTCATACGACGTTGCTGCACTTCGAGCCCGACGAGACCGTCACGATCGTCGCGACCAACCAGCCCGGCCTGCTGGCGCTGCCCCACAGCCGCTGGAGGGCGGTGACGCGCGACGACGGACTCGTCGAGAACGGCAGCGTCGCCGAACTGGTCCGGCGCACCGGCCACGCCGCCCGGACCGACTCGTACGCCGACCTGACCGGCCCCGGCAACGCCTGCCGGCTGGCGCTGGGCATCCAGTCGGCGGTCGCCGTGCCGATCGTCGTCGAGAACCGCCTCTGGGGCACCGTCACCGTCACGTCCGCGGAGGCCGAGCCGCTGCCGCAGGACGCGGAGAAGCGCATCACGGACTTCACCGACCTCGCCGCCACCGCCATCGCCAACGCCGACAGCCGGGCCCAGCTGATCGCCTCCCGCGCCCGGATAGCCACCGCCGCCGACGAGGCACGCCAGCGCATCGAACGCGACCTGCACGACGGCGCGCAGCAGCATCTCATCGCCATCAGCCTCAACCTGCGCGCCGCGGAGGAGGCCGACCTGTCCCGCGAGCAGTTGCGGGCACACATGGCCCAGGCGGCGACGAGCCTCTCCGCCGTCATGGCCGACCTGCGGGAGCTGGCGCGCGGCATCCACCCGGCGATACTCGGTGCGGGCGGCCTCGCGCCGGCGCTCAAGGCACTTGCCCGCCGGTCCGCGATCCCGGTCGGACTGCGCGTCGACACCGACCACCGACCACCCACACCGGTGGAGATCGCCGCCTACTACGTCGTCTCGGAGTCGCTGACGAACGCGGCCAAGCACTCGCAGGCGTCGGCGGTGGACGTCGACGTCACGACCGAGCCCGACATGCTGAAGCTCGCGATCCACGACGACGGCGTCGGCGGCGCCGACCCGTCCAGGGGCTCCGGACTCACCGGCCTCCAGGACCGGGTCGAGGCGCTGGGCGGACACCTGGCCATATCGAGCCCACCGGGCGCAGGCACCTCGCTGGTCGTCACGATCCCGACCCGGACCGGCAAGCCGGCGGCTGACCTCGGACACGTGCCGGCACCGCGCTGAGCCGGCCCGCTACAGGATCCTTCGCGGACGCGGACGCGGACGCGTAACGCCGGCGACCCCTATTCCGCTCGTTCACTAGGTGAAGTCCATCTTCACCCACTTCTGTCGACATCGATCGAACTTTCTACACTCCTAACAGAAGTTTCGTCGATATCAGCCTAACTTCTGCTGTGACAGACCTATCTTTCGAAAGTTTCGACGTATATGGTGACGGCTATGCGTTGACCGAGCCAGTCGCTCGCCCCGTTGCACGGGATCCCGGCGAGCAAGCACTGGGCGCAGCTCGGTACGACGTCGCCGCAATTGCCACACCCAACGATCGACTCTTGTCGCACGCCTTCCCTCCGGGCGTGCGCACCCTCACCAATCCCGTTCCCCGGTCGGACGTGTCCGCCAACGGCTGCTGCCTGAGTCAGCGGCGGCCTGCGCGTCCGGCTACACCCCGCGGAGGAGGTTTCATGTTCAACGCTCCAGGTCGTCGCCGCACCGCGCTCGGCGGCCTGCTCGCCCTCAGTGCTTCACTGCTGGTAGGAACGACGTCGGCGTCCGCGCCGGCGCTCGCCGCGCCGGCCATTGACAGCAACGGCAGTCAGTTCAAGGTGCTGGTCTTCACCAAGGCCGCCGGCACCAAGAGTCCATCGACCGCGGCGGGTGTCGCCGCGATCAAGCAGCTGGGCAACCAGCTGCGGTTCACGGTCGTGGAGACCGACGACGCCGGCAAGTTCGACCAGGCACATCTCAAGCAGTACCGCGTCGTCGTCTTCCTCAACACCTACGGCGACGTGCTCAACGCGGCACAGCAGACCGCGTTCGAGGAGTACTACACCGACGGCGGCGGCTTCGTCGGCGTCCACTCGGCGATCGAGACCGAGACCGACTGGTCGTTCCTCACCGACGTCCTCGGCACCCGTGCGTCCGGCTCGTCCGCCGTCACGCAGGCCAGGATCAAGGTCGCCGACCGCGTCCACCCGGCGTCGAAGAGCCTGCCGGAGTCGTGGAACCGCACCGACCAGTGGTACAACTTCACCTCCAACGTGCGCGGCTTCTCGCACGTGCTCGCAACCGTCGACGAGAACTCCTACGCCGGCGGCACCATGGGCTACGACCACCCGATCACCTGGTGCAAGGACTACAAGGGCGGCCGCTCCTTCTACACCGGGCTCGGCGATACCCCCGCCAGCTTCGGCACGCAGGACCTGCGGGCGCACCTCGGCGGCGCGATCCAGTGGGCCGCCGGCATGACCGACGGCGACTGCGGCGCGACCGTGCTGGCCAACTACCAGATGGACTACATCGCCGCGCCGCCGAACGTCAGCGAGCCGATCGGCTTCGACGTGCTCCCCGACGGTCGCGTCGTGCAGACCGACCGCCGCGGCGGCGTCCGCCTGCACGACCCGGCGAACAACACCACCCACTTGCTGGCGCAGATCCCGGTGTACATGGCCAGCGAGGACGGCATGTACGGCCCGGCGGTCGACAACGACTTCGCCAACAACCACTGGGTCTACCTGTACTACTCGCCGCTGACCATGGAAGCGCCGTATCCGCAGACGACGCCGACCGGGAACTCGCCGACCACCGGCGCCGACCCGAGCGTGTGGGATCCGTGGAAGGGCTACTTCCAGCTGTCCCGGTTCAAGTTCGTCGACGGGCCCACCCCGACCCTCGACGTGGCGTCCGAGCAGAAGATCATGAAGGTGCCGGTCGACCGCGGCGCCTGCTGCCACGTCGCCGGCGACATCACCTTCGACAAGGACAACAACCTGTGGATGGTGACCGGCGACGACACCCCGGCGGGCGGCGGCAACTCGGGTGGCTTCGGGCCGTTCAACGACATGATCACCGCGTCCGGGCAGTACAACGCGCCGTTCGTCGACGCCCGGCGTTCGGCGATGAACACCAACGACCTGCGCGGCAAGGTCCTGCGGATCAAGGTCCAGAACGACGGCTCGTACACCGTCCCGGCCGGTAACCTGTTCACCGGCAACGAGGAGGGCGGCGGCAAGACCCGGCCCGAGATCTACGCCATGGGCTTCCGCAACCCGTTCCGCATCACCGTGGACAAGGACGGCGTCGCCTACGTCACCGACTACTCGCCCGACTCGTCGACGCCGACGGTGTTCCGCGGTCCGGCGGGCACCGGCCGGATGGAGATCGTGCGCCGACCGGCCAACTACGGCTGGCCGCTGTGCTACTCGCCGACCCTGCCGTACTACCGGTGGAACTTCAACACCTCGACGCCGCTGGACAACCCGCCGCAGGCGTTCGAGTGCAACAACCCGGACCGCGGCCCGGCCAACACGTCGCGGTGGAACACCGGCCTGACGTACGCGCCGCCGATCGCGCAGCCGGACATGTGGTACTCGTTCCAGGACAACAACGCGGCCAACCCGCTCGGCACGCCCTGCGCGGCCTACTACACGCAGAGCCCGGCCGGCCGGTGCCCGCAGCTGTTCCCGGAGCTCGGCACGGGTGGCGTCGGGCCGCACGGCGCGGCCAAGTACGACTACGACCCGAACAACCCCAACCCGACGAAGTTCCCGGCGTACTACGACCAGTCCATCTTCTTCGGCGAGTTCACCCGCGACTACCTGCGGGAGATCCGCCTGGACTCGTCCGGGCAGGTCTTCAAGATCAATGACCTGCTCAGCTGCGGCGCCGGGCCGACCACGCCCGCCCGGCCGTTCCTGTGCGACAACCCCATGGACATGATGTGGGGCAAGGACGGCAACTTCTACCTGCTGACCTACGGTGACGGGTTCTTCAACATCAACCCCGACGCCGCGCTGGTGAAGTTCAGCTACGTCAAGGGCACGCGGGCACCGGTCGCGAAGCTGTCCGCCACCCCGACCGACGGTGTCGGGCCGCTGACCGTCGCGTTCTCCAGCGAGGGCTCGAACGACCCGGACCCGAGCGACTCCATCAAGTTCGCCTGGGACTTCGACGGCAACGGTACGACCGACTCGGTCGACCCGAACCCGACGTTCACGTACACCACCAACGGGGTGTACACGGCCCGGCTGACCGTCACGGACTCCAGCGGCAAGACCGCCTCGGCCAACACGACGATCACCGTCGGCAACACCTCACCGACGGTCAAGGTCACCGTGCCCACCGCGGGCGGGCTGTTCGCCTTCGGCGACACGATCCCGTTCAACGTCACGGTCACCGACCCGCAGGACGGTGCGATCGACTGCTCCCGTGTCGAGGTGACGTTCGTGCTCGGGCACGACAGCCACGGCCACGCGGAGTCGACGGCCACCGGCTGTTCCGGGACGCTGCCCACGTTCGACGAGGACGCCTCGCACGGCGGCAACGTGTTCGGCGTGATCAGCGCCTCGTACACGGACCTGGGTGGTGCCGGCGGCATCCCGGCGCTGACCACGGTCGACCAGGCGACCATCCGGCAGAAGAAGCAGGAGCTGGAGTTCGCCGTCGACCAGTCCGGCACGAACACGGCGGCGACCACCGACGCCGGCGGCGGGCTGCAACGCGGCAGCCTCGGCAACGGTGACTGGATCGCCCTCAACGGCACGGTCAACCTGCAGAACATCAACTCGCTGACGTTCCGCACGTCAGGTGGCAGCGGCGCGGCCGGTACCGGGTCCGTCGAGGTCCGCCTGGACGCGGTCGACGGGCCGGTCCTGACCACGGTCACGATCGCGCCCACCGCGAACGCGACCACCTACGCCAGCCAGACCTTCCCGATCGCCGATCCTGGCGGGGCACACCGGATCTACCTGGTGTTCCGTCCCGTCACGGGCGGGCCGACGAACAACTTCTTCAACCTCAACTGGGTGGAGTTCGGCGGCCAGGGCGTGAGCGCGCCCTAGCACCACCCCCCGGGGCGGGGTGCGACACCCGCAGTACCGCCGCACCCCGCCCCGGTCTGAACCACACGCACAACCACCAGAAGGAGCAACACATGTCCGGAAAGATCAGCCGCCGCCGGTTATTGGCCGGTGCCGGCCTCACGGCGGCCGCCGCGTTCACCCCGCTCGGCCCGGCCTCCGTCTTCTCCCCCTCGTCGGCGTTCGCGGCCAACGGCCGGCTCATCCCCGACGGCAAGCTCGGCACCATCACGTACAGCCAGCGTGACGTCCCGACCCGGATCGGCATCGCCGCGGCCGCCGCGCTCGGCGTGGCGCCGACGATGGGCTACCTGGGCGGCCCGAACTTCCCGAAGGACCCGACCGACCTCGGGCCGCTGGTGCCGCTCCCGGGTGGCTGGCTGGAGCTGTTCGAGTTCCTGGCCAAGGCCGGCTTCAAGCAGATCGAGTTCGCCGGCTACGGCCAGAACGCCGCGAACCCGGGCGGCGCCGCGCCGAACCCGGCCCCCGGCGGCGTGACCACCCCGGAGGCGCGCGCGGCCTACCTGGCGTACGCCCGCACCCTGCGTGGCTTCCTCGACGCCTTCGGCCTGCAGGCGATCGGCAACCACGGGTTCGTCCCGAACACCTGGAACGGCCCGGGCAGCGCCGGCGGCGCGATGACCACCCAGGACTACAACCGGCTGCAGGCCGAGCTGGAGTTCGCGGCGATCCTCGGCATGCCCTACATGGGCACCGGCAGCGACCCGACGAGCGCCAACAACCGCAACATCGAGCCGTGGACCCTCGCGGGCGAGAAGTGGTCGGCGCTGAACGAGATCAGCGTGGGGCAGTGGGGCATCCAGATGTACACCCACAACCACTCGCCGGCGTACAACTTCCTGCAGGACGGTCCGCTGGTGACCGTCACCCAGAACCGCATCACTGGTGAGCCGATCGCGCCGACCCAGGTCCGCGGCGAGTCGGGCAAGCGGCTCATGCAGCACTACCTCGACGTCACCGACCCCGACCTGGTCGTCATCGAGATGGACGTCTACTGGGCCCACGTCGCTCAGCACCAGCACCGCTGGCGCTACGACTGGGAGGGCAACCGCGTCGAGGACATCTTCGACCCGACCGCCCAGGTCGCCAAGCAGACCAAGCGGTACGCGCTGTTCCACGCCAAGGACGGCGACGCCACCGGCCAGGCCCCCGGCGTGGGCGACGGCTACTCGTGGATCCCGTTCGGCGACCCCCGCAGCGACATCAACTACAAGGGGTTCTACAGCAACATCGGCGCCAAGGGGTTCCACAACTCGAACTACGAGCAGGACAACGCCCCTGGCGGCAACGGGGACCCCGGCCAGTCGCTGCGGTTCGCCAGGATCAGCGCGGCAGGCATGGCCAGCCTGCGCGGCTGACCGCTCCAACCACGGCGGCACGTCGGTGGCTGCGTCTCCCAGCCACCGCCGTGCCGGCGGATGACGCCCGGTCCGAGCACCACGCTCGGGCCGGGCGTTTCGTCATGCTCGCGGCGCGCTGGGCGACTGGCGATGGGTGCCGGTCAGCCGCTGACGTGGGCGGTGTTGTCGAGCCAGTGCTGGGCGAGGCCGGTGTCGCCGTCGACGCTGATGCCGGTGGCTTCGCGGCCGGTGAGCGGGAGCCGTCGGGTCAGGGTCAGCAGCAGCGATCGTGCCGGGCCGGTCACCGTCACATCGGCCCGCCGGGTTCCGCGCTGCCACGTCGCCCCGTCAGGCCGCCGTTCGACGAACCAGGCGCCCGCGTCGTCCGCGGTGTCGGTCGCCAGCCACTGCAGGGTCTGTTCAGCTCGGTCGCTGGATTGTCCTTTCCGCAGGTTCGTTGTGCTGTGACTGACCCGGCGGGCCGGCCGAACTCATCGGTGGCCCGCGGATCGGCGGTCGGGCGTTAGATAATACGTATTATCGTCTTGACTCCTCGTAGCGCACCCTCCACCATTCGATAACACGCCGGTAACACGCGCGGTAGTCGATCTCCACCGTTCGCCGTTCATCGCCGGACGGTCCGTCGTGCCCGTCGTGCTACCGCCGCGCGAGGTCGACGACCGTCCACAAGGGAGCATTCTGTGCCATCTCAGCGCCTCGTCCGCCGTACCGCCTGCGCCGCGGCCACCGGACTCGTCACTGCCGCCCTCGCCGCGACGCCGGCCGCGACCGCGTCGCCGGCCGTCGCCGCTCCGTTCAGCTTTCCCACCTTCAGCTATGCCGGCACAGCGTTCGACAAGACACAGCTGACGTACAACCCGACGAACGAGTTCATCTTCCCCAGCATCATCCGGGCGGCCGACTACTTCGCCGACCCGCTCGGCGCCTACTACCTGTATTACGCGCCGCACGAGCGGCCCGGCGGCATCTCCCTGGCGTACGCCGACTCCATCAACGGCCCCTGGACCGAGTACCCGGGGAACCCGCTGATCTCCAACAGCTGGCTGCCGTACTACAGCACGGTCAGCCACATCTCCTCGCCGCACGCCGTCTGGATCGAAGGAGAGCAGAAGCTGTTCCTCTACTTCCACGGCGAGAACTCGATCACCCGGTACGCCACGTCCGACGACGGCATCCATTTCGAATACGGCGGCACAGCGGTCCAGCGCGACGCCAGCACCGGCGGCGAAACCTCGTACGCCCGCGTCTTCGAACAGTCGATTCCGCGGCTCGGCAGCCGGTACCTGATGCTGTTCATGGACAACCCGACCGCCGCGCCCCCCGGCCCGACCGGTCCGGTGTCGCGGCGCATCCGTTGGGCCGTCTCCACCGACGCCCGGACCTGGACGATCCAGCCGCAGCCGATCGTCGTCCCGCAGGGCGACGAAGGCCCCAACGCTTCCGGCCCGTTCTACCTGCGGTGGCAGGACCGCAATCTGGTGATCTTCCACGCCGCCGACGGAAACATGCACGCGGTGGACGTCGGCGATGACTTCGACCAGGAGATCCACCTCGGCGTTGTGCACGACTCGATGGCGGCCGCGCCGGACCTGGGCCGCGCCGCGGCACCCACGTTCTACTTCGACGGCACCACCGTCCACATGTACTACGAGGCCGGTGGGCGGCTCACCGCCACCATCGGGCACGCGGTGGCCACCCTGGACGAACCGCTGCCCGAGCGGCAGTTGGACTGCACCGTCGACCGGCCGCTGCTGTGGCCACCGAACCACCGGATGGTCGACGTCAACGTCCGCGTCGAGCTCCCCGACGGCGTCCTCGGACCACGCGCGTTCCAGCTCGTCGGCATCACCGGTGGAGACGCAGCGGACGTCACGGGATTCGTCCCGGGACAACCGTCGCTGACCGGACGGCTGCGCGCCGAACGCGCCGGTAACGGCGGCGACCGGGTGTACACGCTGACCTACCGCGGCCACGACGAGATCGGCCGCCCGGCCGGCTGCACCGTCACGGTCACCGTTCCGCACGACCAGGGACAGGACCGGTGAGCGCCGCAATCGGGATCGCGTTGGGCGATCACTCCAGCGTGTCGCGCACCCATTCCGGCGCGTGACGCCGCCGGAGCTGTGGCGCGGATGACCGAGGATCCGGGACGCTCGGGGGTCCTCACCGCCGGAACAAGTTCGATAGGATCGAACAAGTTTCGGCAGGAGGTTCAAGGGTGCGCGCGACGGCAAGGCAGGACCGCGTCGAGAACGGCGGGCAAGCGCTGGTCGGTGCGCGGATGCGCCAGTTCCGCAAGGAGCGCGGGCTCACGCTGCGCGGCCTCGCCACCCAGTCCGGCCTGTCCATCGGGTTCCTCTCCCAGGTCGAGCGGGGCATCTCGGCGATCGGCCTGACCGCCCTCAACGGCGTCGCCGCGGCGCTGGACCGCCCGGTCGCCGAGTTCTTCCACGAGGAAGACCAGGCGGCACCGCCGCCGGCGCCGACCGACGACCTGCCGGACCATTTCACGTTGACCCGCGCCCAGAACGGCGCGACGGAGTACGTCTCCGGCCAGACCACCTACCGCATGCTCTCGGACCGCGGCCCGCACCTGGTGCTCGAGCCCATGGTCGTGCACATCGCCCCCGGAGGGCGCCGCGAGGAGGCCTACGGCCACGCCGGCGAGGAGTTCGCCTACGTGGTCTCGGGCGAGCTGCTCTACGAGGTCAACGGGGTCGAGCACCGGCTGTACCCGGGCGACAGCCTGCACCTGCGCTCTAGCACCCCGCACCGGCTCTACAACGACACCGACGAGGTCACCACCGTGGTCTCGGTGGTGACCCCGCGCCTGTTCTGAAGATCGTTGTTCACTCTCACATCAAGATTTTGGTGACCGCGTCGATCGTGGCCTCCCAGGCCGGCGTCCGCGGGTCGATCACGTCGAAGTGGTCGGCGGCGAGTTCGAGCCGGACCACCCGGTCGCCGGCGGCCAGCGCGGCCCGGGCGTAGCGGCGGGACATGTCGACCAGGTCCAGGCCGTCGGCCCGGCCCTGCACCACGACCACCGGCACGCCCAGCGGCAGCCGCAGCAGCGGGTCCGCCGCCGCCAGCGCGGCCTCGTCGCCGCGCAGCGCCGCCGCGACCGCCCCGGTGCCGATCCCGCGCCGCTGCCCCTCGGTCAGGTCGAGCACGCCCGCCTGCGACACGACCGCCGCGACCGTCCCGGGCGCGTCGGCCGCCGCCCGCACCGCGAGCTGCCCGCCGGCGGAGTGGCCGAACAGCACCAGCCGCGACCGGTCGATCCGGGCATCGGCGGCGCCCGTGACGGCCAGGCCCGCGGCCACGTCGGCGGTCGTGGCGGCCCAGCCGTGGCGGTCCGGGCGCCGGTACTCGAGGTTCCACGCGGCGAAGCCGCGCCCGGCCAGGTCGATCGCCATCGCGTCCATGAGGTCGGCGCCCCAGACCGAGCGCCAGAAGCCGCCGTGCAGCAGCACGGCGACGGGCACCGGGCCGGTGCCGGCGGGCAGCCGCAGCTCGCCCCACTGCTCCGCGTCCGGACCGTAGGCGACGCGCCGGGCCGGGTGCCGCAGCCGGTGCACGGCCCGCCGGACGGCCCAGGTGACGCCCCAGATCTCGCGGCCCTGGTGGTGCTCCGACCCGGCCGCGACGGGCTGTGGCCCGGTCGCGGTCAGGTCGAGCCACACCGTGCGCGGGATGTGCGGGCCCGGCGCCGTCATCAGCCGCCGGGCCGATGCCGTGGGCCCGGGCAGCGCAACGACGGCGCCGGTCGTGTCTGCAAGCGCCGCCGCGAGGTCCGGCGCCGCGCGGACGGCGCCGGCCACACCGAGCCCGGCGAACTCGGCCTCGGCCAGCTCGCGCACCAGGTCGAGGTCGGCGACCAGGTCCGGGCCCAGGATCACGTCGACGTGCACGCGGCCTCCCGTCGCAGCAGGGGCAGCACCGCGCCGCCCAGCAGGTCCACACCGCCGTCGTCGGTCAGCCCGTGCGGCGTGCCGAACTCCACCCGCCCGACGCCGGCGTCGATCAACGCCTGGGCCTGGGCCGCGACCTGCTCCGGCGTGCCGGAGAACGCGAACAGGTCGAGCACGTCGTCGGGCACGAGCCGGCCGGCGGCCTCGTGCTCGCCCCGGTCGACCAGCTCGGCGACCCGGCGGACGAGATCCGCCGGCACGCCCGCGGTCGGGTCGAGCTCGGCGACCACCGCGAGGTACATCGCGACCTCGGTGCGGGCCCTGGCCCGGGCGGCGGCCCCGTCCCGGTCGACCACGGTCACCGCGCCGAGCACGATCCGCACGTCGGTCACCGCCCGGCCGGCCGGCTCGGCGCCCGCCCGCAGCCGCTCGCGCACCACGCCGACCATCGCCGGGTTGGCGCTGCCACCGACCTTGATCTCGGCGGCGATCCGGCCGGCGAGCGCCGCGCCCTGCGCACCCCACGCACCGATCAGCAGCGGCGGGTCTGGGCGCTGGGTCGGGTAGCGCAGGGCGACGCCCGGCGCGAGCCGGAACACCCGGCCGTCGAAGCCGTCGGTCCGGCCGCCGAGCAGCCGGTAGACCACCTCGGCCGCCTCGCCGAGCGCGGCGATCGGGCGGGGCTGGTCGATCCCGACCGCGCCGAGCCAGGTGCCCCGGGCCAGCCCGAGGTAGGCGCGGCCGGCCGAGGCGAGGTCGAGCGCGGCGACCTGCCCGGCGATCTCGTAGGGGGCCATCGAGTACGGGTTGAGGCAGGCGGCGCCGAGGCGCACCCGGGAGGTCGCGCCGGCCATCTCCAGCAACGGGAAGATCGGCGGCTGGAACATGAGGTCGCCGAACACGGTCAGCACGTCGAAGCCGTGCGCCTCGGCCGCCCGGGCCAGGCGGGCGTAGTCGCCGGGCCGCTTGTCGCTCTGGATACCCAGGCCGATCTCGGCCCCGGCCGGGGCGCTCACGTGAGGTCGGCCGATCGCATCCCGCGCCGCCGCGTGCGCTCGACGCGCATCACCAGGCGCTCCTCCGGATCGGGGCAGCAGAACAGGGTGTCGCGCTCCAGCCAGTCGCCGGCCGGCAGCGCACGCTGCTTGGCCGCCAGGAACGGCAGGACGGCCGCCAGGGCGTAGACGCAGAAGTGCTTGCCGTCGGGCAGCCGCAGATGGGCGCTGCGCTCCAGCTCGAAGCAGTCACCGACCGCCATCCCGCAGACCGAGCGGCCCTCGATGCGATCGACGGTGACCCTGAGGTCGTAGAGCTCCATGTCGTTGTCTTCGGACATTCCTCACGCTCCTATCCGGACGACGATCTTGCCGGTGGTACGCCCGGCGGCCAGGTCCTGCAGGGCGGCGGGCGCCCCTTCCAGCGGCTCGACCCGGTTGACCGGCGGCCGGACGGCACCCGACGCGCACAGCGCGAACAGCGCCGCGTAGGCCGCGGCGACCTCGGCCGGCCGCTGCCAGGGATAGGCCGAGCCCCACGAGAGGCCGACGAGGGTCGCGTTGCGGGCGACCAGGCGCATCGGGTCGACCGCTGGCGGCGGCCCGGCCGCGGCGCCCACGGCGACGATGCGCCCCTCGAAGGCGAGGCAGTCCAGCGAGCGGGCGAACACGTCGCCGCCGACGGGGTCGACGACGACGTCCACGCCCGCTCCGCCGGTCGCGGCGTCGACGGCCGCGACGAAGTCCTCGGCGTGGTAGTCGATCGCGACGTCGGCGCCGTTGGCGCGGCACAGCTCGGCCTTCGCCGGCCCGCCGGCGGTGCAGATCACCCGGGCACCGCGGGCGAGCGCGAGCTGGGTCGCCGCGACGCCGACCCCGCCGGCGCCGGCGTGCACCAGCACGGTGTCCCCGGCGGACACCCCGGCGCGCTCCAGGCTGAACCACGCGGTCTGGTAGGTCACCGGGATCCCGGCGGCGATCACCGGGTCGAGCGCGGCGGGCCGCGGCACGAGCAGTCCCGCCTCGACGGTGACGGTCTCGCCGAGGGCGCCGTGCGGCAGCGCCGGGCAGCCGATCACCGCGCGACCGGCGTCCGGCCCGCTCAGCACCCGGCCGCTGAACTCGACCCCGGGCGTGACCGGCGGCTCCGGCCGCACCGGGTACGTCCCGCGGCACAGCATGACGTCGAGGAAGTTGAGGCCGACCGCCTCGACCGCGACCCGCACCTGGCCCGGACCGGGCTCCGGGTCGTCGGGCACGTCGGCGACGGCGAGCACGTCGATCGGCTCGCCGTCGTAGTGGGCGACGAGGCGCTTCACGGGCGCACCAGCTCGGCGTGGTGGTGGACGATCCGCCAGCCGTCGCCGGTGCGGCGCAGCACGTCGGTGACGCGCGTGACCGACACCTGCTCCGGCCGCTGGTCCTCGGCGCGGGAGTGCAGCTCGTAGCGGGCCACGCCGACGTCGCCCCACACGTCGATGCGCTTGGCCCGGGCGACCAGCTCGGCCAGCAGCGGCCGGCGGCCGGCGGCGTCGCGCCGGTCGCGGTACTCGTCCAGCTCGGCCCGGGTGCGCAGCGGCCCGGGCAGGTGCGACTCCCAGGTGGTGACGTCCGGGTCGAGGTGGGCGTCGAAGCGGCCCCGGTCGCCGGCGAGGAACGCGGCGTACATGTCGTCGATGGCGGCGGCGATCTCGTCGGCCGTCCCATAGGTCGTCCCGGTACGCGCCGTCACGGTCGCACCCCCCGTCGGTCGTCGCGCACCACGGCGCCCCCCTTCATCACCCACCGCACGTCCCGGAAGGCCGACGTGTCGGCGGCCGGGTCGCGGTCCATCGCGATCAGGTCCGCGAGCTTGCCCGGCTCGACCGTGCCCAGGTCCTGCTCGGCCCGCAGCCAGCGCACCGGCCCGAGCGTGCCCGCGTACAGTGCCTGCCGCGGGCCGATGACGGCCGACATGTGCTCCAGCTCGCGGACGGTCGCGCTGGTGCCCTCGAACTGCCAGAACGGCGGCATGTCGCTGCCCAGCAGCACCTCCACCCCGGCGGCGACGGCGAGCTCATAGCTCTTGAGGTGCCGCTCACCCGCGCCCAGCGACCGCTGCTGCATCCACTCCGGGACGCCCAGCTCGTCGAAGAACGCCTTGCACCGGGTGACGAGCAGGGTCGGCACGAGGGCGGTGCCGCGGTCGGCCATGAGTGCGGCCAGTTCCGCCGTCAGCTCGTAGCCGTGCTCGACACAGTCGAGGCCCAGTTCGACCGCCTCGGTGATGACCGGCGCCGGGCCGGCATGGGCGGTGACCCGCCGTCCCCAGTCGTGCGCGGTCTTCAGTACCGCCGCCAGCTCGTCGGGGTGCAGCTGGCGGGTGTCGATCGACTCGTGCTGGCCGGCGATACCACCGGAGATCATCACCTTGATCAGGTCGGCGCCGGCCCTGACCTGCTGGCGTACCCCGCGCCGGAACCCGTCGACGCCGTCGCACTCGAGGGTGTCGCTGCTCTCGTGGCCGTGGCCACCGGTGCACACCAGGGCGCGACCGGCGGTGAAGATCCGCGGTCCGGGCGTGCGGCCCGCCTCGATCGAACGGCGCAACGCGAAGTCGGCGTGGTCCTTCTCGGCGACGCAGCGGACCGTCGTCACTCCACAGTGGAGGGTACGCCGGGCGCCGTCGGCCATGTAGAGGGCCAGCTCGTGCGGGCCCATCCGCTTGAGCCGGTCGCCGGCCGCGCCCGGCAGGGTGAGCGACAGGTGGGTGTGCATGTTGACCAGGCCCGGCGTGAGCCAGGCGCCGTCCAGGTCGACCCGGGTCGCGTCACCGCCGGCCTCGGCCCGCACCCGCTCGCGGGGGCCGACGGCGGCGATCCGCTCGCCGACCACCCAGACGGCGGCGTCCTCGACCGGCTGGATTCGCCCATCGACGACCGTGCAGTTCTCCAGCAGCAGGCTCATCGGAAACCTCCATGGAAACCCCCGGCTTCAGCCGTGAGGAGGAAACGGAACCCCTGTGGGGCAGGGCAGGGAAACTCGATCCGCCGCCAAGGCGGATCGGCGTATACGCCCGTGTCACGGCAAGGTTCATCAATAAGCCTGCTACGTTGTGGGCTGTGTCCAGGGCTGTGAAGCGGGCGTTCAAGTACCGCTTCTACCCGAGCCCCGCCCAAGCCGCCGACCTTGCCCGCACGTTCGGGTGCGTCCGGCTGGTCTACAACATGGCGTTGCAAGCCCGTTCCGAGGCGTGGACACTGCGCGAGGAACGGGTCGGCTACAACGCCACCTCGGCCATGCTCACCGCCTGGAAGCAGACCGACGATCCGGCGTTCCTCAACGAGGTCTCGTCCGTGCCGTTGCAGCAGGCGTTGCGGCATCTGCAGGCGGCGTTCACCAACTTCTGGGCCAAACGCGCCAACGCGGCCCGCAACATCCTCGCGGAGGGGCTCTCCGTGATTGCCTGTGGAGGCGGTGTAAGACCTCAACGAGAGTCCTCTCGGACGGGGCAGTCGTCGGTGAAGCAGGAAACCCAGCGGGCGACCGCCGGAACCCCCCGCGTGTAGGCGTAGGGAGGAGGTCAAGGTTCCACTCCGTAGATCGTGCGGGCGGCGTCGGCGGAGACGTAGCCGTCGGCCACGTCCTCGCGGACCGCGTCCGGATGGCGCAGCGCGGGGTCGCCGTGTCCCCCGCCTCCGGCGGTCAGCACCGTCACCCGGTCGCCGACCGCGACGGTCGTGCGCCTGGTGCTCACGGCGCGCTCCTGCGCGGTGCCGGGAAAGACCACGACGCGGTTGGCCTCCGGGGCCGCGCCGCCGTCGCTCGCCCAGGGCCGGGACCTGGTCTTCTTGACCACCGACAGGAACTCGCCGGGGGTCACGAACCGGATGTCCCGGCGCAGCCCGGGTCCGCCGCGGAACCGGCCGGCCCCGCCCGAGTCGGTGCGGATCTCCATCCGCTCGAAGAACATGCCGGTCTTCGCCTCCAGCACCTCGACCGGCGTGATCCGGGCCTGGGTCTGGCACGGGTGGTTGGCCGGCCCGATGCCGTCGTGCCCGGGCGCCCCGCCCCAGCCGACCGGCTCGTTGTTCGACACCGCGAACAGCGATCCGGTGTCCGGGTGGACGCCGACCATCATGAACCCGGGCACGTCGCCGCCCGACGAGGCCGGCAGCCGGCCGCCCATGCCCTGCGCCAGCGCCTTGTAGATCAGCTCCAGCGCGACGGTCCCGGTCCACTGGGTGAACGTCGCGGCCGGGTAGACGGCGTGGAAGAGCGTGCCCGGCTCGGCGCGGACGACCAGCGGCGCGAAGTGGCCGGCGTTCGTCTGCTCGGTCGGCGTGGTGATCGCCTTGAACGCCACCCGGCAGGTGGCGATCGTCGCGCCGAGGGGCAGGTTGACCGGGCCCGGCACGGCCGGCGAGGAGCCGGCGAAGTCGACGGTGAACGTGCCGTCGGCGATCGTGACGGTGACCCGCATCAGGATCGGGTCGTCGGTGATCCCGTCGTCGTCGAGCCAGTCCTCGGCCGTCCACGAGCCCTGCGGCAGGGCGTCGACCGCCTCCCGGGCGGACTGTTCGGCGGCGGCGACGACGGCGTCGACCACCGCGCCCACCGTCGCCCGGCCGTAGGTGCCGAACAGCTCGGCGACCCGCCGCTCGCCGGTGCGCAGGCACGCCACCTGGGCGTGCAGGTCGCCGAGCACCGCGTCGGGCATGCGCGAGTTGAAGCGGATCAGCTCGTGGATCTCCCGGACCGGCTCGCCGTCCGCGAACACCCGGGTGCCCGGGAACAGCAGGCCCTCCTGGTGCACGTCGGTGGAGTCGAGCACGTAGCCGGGGTCCTTGGCGCCGAGGTCCATCCAGTGGGCCCGGACGCAGAGGAAGGCCACGAGCGCGTCGTCGACGAACACGGGCGCGAACAGCGTCGCGTCGTAGGCGTGCGCGGCGTTCCAGTACGGGTAGTTGAGCAGCACGATGTCGCCCGGTCGCAGCGTGTCCCGGCCGACGTACTCCACGCCCTTGCGGATCGAGTAGTCGTTGGCGCCGAGGAAGCGCGACAGGCCCGTCGACTCGGCGACCAGGCGCAGGCCGGCGTCGTAGATCGAGATGCCGAAGTCGTGGACCTCGTAGATGACCGGGTTGAACGCGGTGCGCACGAGCGCGGCACGCATCTCCTCGGCCGCGGCCACGAGGTAGCTGCGCACCACCTCGGCGGTGGCGCCGTCGACCTCAGGCATCGCCGACCCCGTAGACCTCTCGGGCCTGCTCCGGCGACACGTACCCCTCGGCGACGTCCTCGCGGACCAGGTCCGGGTCGCGCTCGCGCGGGTCGCCGTGCCCGCCGCCACCGGCGGTCAGCAGCGTGACCCGGTCGCCGGCGGCGACGACGGTGCGCTTGGTGCTGACCGCCTGTTCCCGGTCGGTACCCGGGAAGATGATCACCCGGTTCGCCTCCGGGGACAGCCCGCCGTCCAGCGCCCACGGCCGGGACTTGGTCTTCTTGATGACCGACAGGAACTCCCCCGGCGTGACGAACCGGATGTCCCGGTGCAGGCCCGCCCCGCCGCGGAACCGGCCGGCCCCGCCCGAGTCGGTGCGGATCTCCATCCGCTCGAAGAACAT
Source organism: Dactylosporangium sp. NPDC005572 (assembly GCF_040605515.1). Classification (NCBI taxonomy): domain Bacteria; kingdom Bacillati; phylum Actinomycetota; class Actinomycetes; order Micromonosporales; family Micromonosporaceae; genus Dactylosporangium; species Dactylosporangium sp. NPDC005572. Next base: position 30,499 of record NZ_JBEXCY010000074.1, read on the forward strand.
GCCGGTCTTCGCCTCCAGCACCTCGACCGGCGTGATCCGCCCGGTGCTGCCGGAGACGTGGGTGGCGGCGTTCATGCCGTCGTGGTGCGCGGTGCCGCCCCAGCCGACGGGCTCGTTGTTGGAGACCGCGAACAGCGACCCGGTGTCGGGGTGGATGCCGACCATCATGAACCCGGGCACGTCGCCGCCCGACGAGGCCGGCAGCCGGTCGGGCATGCCCTGGGCGAGTGCCTTGAGGATCAGCTCGACCGCGACGATGCCGGTCCAGAGCGTGAACGTCGGCTGCGGGTAGACGGCGTGGAACAGGGTGCCGGGCTCCGCCTTCACCACCAGCGGCGCGACGGTGCCGGCGTTGGAGGGCTGGTCGGCCGACGTCAGCGACTTGAGGATGACCTTGCAGATCGCCTCGGTCGCGCCGTAGGGCATGTTCACCGGCCCGGCCACGGCCGGCGACGACCCGGCGAAGTCGACCGTGAACGTGCCGTCGGCGATCGTGACGGTCACCTGCATGTGGATCGGCTCGTCGGTGATGCCGTCGTCGTCGAGCACGTCCTCGGCGGTCCAGGAGCCCTGCGGCAGCGCGGCCAGGGCCGCGCTGGTGCGGGCGGCGCCGTCGGCGATCATCCGCTCGACCGTCGCCTCGACGGTCGGCCGGCCGAACTTCTCAACGATCTCCAGCAGCCGGCGCTCGCCGGTGCGCAGCGCGGCGATCTGCGCGTGCAGGTCGCCCATCACCTCGTCGGGCATGCGGGAGTTGAACCGGATCAGCTCGTGGATCTCGCGGACCGGCTCGCCGCGCGACACCACCTTGGTGCCCGGGAAGAGGATGCCTTCCTGGTGTACGTCGGTGGAGTCGAGGACGTAGCCCGGGTCCTTGGCGCCGAGGTCCATCCAGTGCGCGCGGACGCAGAGGAAGCCCAGCAGCGGCCCGCCGGGCTCGAACACCGGGGCGAACAGCGTCGCGTCGTAGGCGTGCGCCGCGTTCCAGTACGGATAGTTGAGCAGCACGACGTCACCCGGGTGCAGGTTCTCCCGCCCGACGTACTCCACGCCCTTGCGCAGCGAGAAGTCGTTGGCGCCGAGGAAGAACGTCAGTCCGGTCGCCTCGGCCACCAGGCGCAGGTCGGCGTCGTACAGCGAGAGCCCGAAGTCGTGGACCTCGTAGATGACCGGGTTGAACGAGGTGCGGATGAGCGTCGCGCGCATCTCCTCGGCCGCGGCGAGCAGGTAGGAGCGCACGACCTCGGCGGTGGCGCCGTCGAGCCCGGTCATGCGGCCTCCGCTTCGCTCCGGCCGCACGACCTCCGAGCTGAGCCCATGATGACCGGCCTCTCCGCTTCGCTCCGAACCGGTCATCGCGCACGCACCAGCAGGTAGCCGTGCGCGTCGACCGACACCCGCTGGCCCGAGGGGACCACCGTCGTCGACGTGCCCTCGTCGACCAGCGCCGGACCGTCGAACGCGTCACCCGGCGCGAGCAGCGACCGGTCGTAGACGTCGAACGGCACGACCGCACGGGCACCGAAGTCGAACGCGTCCCGGCGCCCGAGCAGCGCCCGGGCCGGATCGCCGTCGCCCGGCGGCGGCTCGACCAGCGTCGGGCTCGCCGTGCGGCCCACCGCGCGCAGCCGCAGGTTCAGGATCTGCAGGCGGTTGGCCATCGCGTGGCCGTACCGCGCGGTGTGCAGCTCCTGGAAGGCGGCCCGCACGGCGTCGGGGTCGAGGGTGTCGCGCCCGATCGTGACCGTGAGGCTGTGCTCCTGCCCGAGGTAGCGCAGCTCCAGCTGCCGCTGCAGGACCGCCAGTTCCGCGGGCACGCCCTGCGCGCCCAGCGAGGCCAGCGCCTCGGCCTCCACCTCGGCGAACCGCGCCTCGACGGCGGCCGGCTCGACCTCGTCGAGCGGCGTCATGAGGGTACGGCTGAAGTTGTCCTCGATGTCGGCGCTGAGCATGCCCCACGCCGAGAAGCCCGACGGCGCGAACGGCACGATGACCTCGGCGATGCCCATCTCCCGGGCGAGCAGCGGCGCCAGCAGCGGCCCGGCGCCGCCGAAGGCCAGCAGCGAGAACTGCCGCGGGTCGCGGCCGCGCTCGACGGTGATCTGCCGGACCGCGCCGACGGTGCGCGCGAGCAGCACGTCGAAGATGCCCGCGGCCGCCGCCTCGACGGGCAGCCCGAGCGGCCCGGCCACCTGCTCGTCGAGGGCCTTGCGGGCCGCGTCGGCCTGCAGCCCCATCTCGCCGCCGAGGAACCGGTCGGGGTCGACGTAGCCGAGCGCGACGGCCGCGTCGGTGACCGTCGGGCGGGTGCCGCCCCGGCCGTAGCAGACCGGGCCCGGGTCGGCGCCGGCGCTCTGCGGGCCGACCTTGAGCAGCCCCCGGTCGAGCCAGGCGATCGAGCCGCCACCGGCGCCGATGGTGCGGATGTCGTACGTCGGGATCAGCAGCGGGAAGTGCTCCAGCTGCGCCTCGTGGGCCGCGACCGCGCTGCCCTGCTCGATGACGCACGCGTCGAGCGAGGTGCCCCCGATGTCGAAGGTGAGGAGGCTGTCGCGGCCCAGCGCGCCGGCGAGGTAGGCGGCGCCGACGATGCCGCCGGCCGGCCCGCTGAGGACGGTGTGGGTGGGCGAGCGCTTGGCCGCCTCGCTGGTCATCGACCCGCCGCCGGAGCGCATGATGAGGAAGCGCCCGGCGAAGCCGCCGTCGGCCAGCCCCTGCTCCAGCTCGTCGACGTAGCGCTCGAAGATCGGGCGGATGTACGCCTCCAGCACGGTGGTGCTGGTGCGCTCGTACTCGCGGTACTCCCGCGCGATGTCGGTCGACAGTGAGAGGCTGACGTCGGGGTAGCGCTCGCGGATGAGGGCCGCCGCGGCGCGCTCGTGCGACGGGTCGAGGAACGCGTGCAGGAAGCAGATGGCGATCGACCGCACACCCTGCACCTCGACCAGCTCGTGGGCCGCGGCCAGCACCGAGCCGGCGTCGAGGTCCTCGACCACGCGGCCCTTGTAGTCCAGGCGCCCCTTGACCCCGGCCGTGTGCCGGCGCTTCACCAGGCTCGGCGGGCGCTCGTACTGGAAGTCGTACATGTGGTCGGAGGGCACGTTGCCGCGCCCGATCAGGAACACGTCCCGGAAGCCCTCGTTGGTGATGATGCCGGTCGCCGCGCCGCGGCGCTCCAGCACCGCGTTGAGGCCCAGCGTCGTGCCGTGGATGAACAGCTCGACATCGGACAGGTCCGTGCCGAGCGCGGCCACCGCGGCGAGCACGCCGTCGGCCGGGCGGGCCGGGGTCGTCGACGCCTTGCGGAACCGCACCCGGTTGGTCCGGGTGTCCAGCTCCATCGCGTCGACGAAGGTACCGCCGATGTCGACGGCCAGCCTGAGGCTCACACCAACTCCCCAATCTCCGGCACCCGCCAGCAGGCGGCCCGGCTCTCCCCGTACTGCTGCAACTGCTGGTCCTCGCCGCGGCACCGGTCGGTCACGAACGGGCACCGGGCCGCGAGCGCGCACCCGGCCGCCGCGTCGGCCTCCTCCAGGTCGCGGACCAGGGTCACGCCGCGCGACAGCAGGGCCCGCGTGTAGGGGTGCCGCGGCCGCGCGAAGACCTCCTCGACCGGCCCCTCCTCGACGATCCGGCCGAGGTAGAGCACGACGACCCGGTCGGCGAACCCGCGGACGGTGGCGAGGTCGTGCGAGATGAACACCGAGCCGTGCGAGCGGTCCGCGGCGACCTCGTCGATCACCGCGAGGATCTGCGCCTGCACGGTCACGTCCAGCGCCGACGTCGGCTCGTCGAAGACGATCAGGTCCGGCTCGGCGACCAGCGCGCGGGCGATGCCGACCCGCTGCGCCTGGCCGCCGCTCAGCTCGTGCGGCCGGCGGGCCAGGATCGAGCGGTCCAGCTCCATCCGGTCGAGCACGGCGGCCGCCCGGCCGGCCCGCTCGGCCGCGGGGAGGCCGAGCGCACGCAGCGGCTCGCCGATCGCGTCCTCGACGGTCCGGCGCGGGCTGAGCGAGCCGATCGGGTCCTGGAAGACCAGCGAGCTGCGGGCCGCCGTGACGCTGCCGCGGGTCGGCTTGGCGAGCCCCACGATGAGCCGGGCGAGGGTCGACTTGCCGCACCCGCTCTCGCCGACGACGCCGATCCGCTCGCCCTTGGCGACGGTGAGGCTGACCCCGCGCAGCGCGTGGTGCCCGCCGCGGCCGAAGCGGCTCTTGTAGACCACGTGCGCGTCGTCCACGACGAGCACGGGCTCGGCGTCCGCGGTCGGGGCGGCCCGGCGGGCCGGTGTGCCGACCGTGACGTCGGTCGCCTGCCCCGCCTCGACGGCGTCGTGCAGCGGGTGGAAGCAGGCCGCCGTCCAGTACCGGCCCTGCTGTGCCGGCCGCGGGCGGGCGGTCCGGCAGTCGTCCTCGGCGTGCGCGCAGCGCGGCGCGAACGGGCACGCGGCCGGGGCCTCGCGCAGCAGCGGCATCCCGCCCGGCGTCACCACCACGGGCCGGCCGTCGAGGTCGGGCACCGAGCGCAGCAGTGCCCGGGTGTACGGATGCGCCGGCGCGGTCAGCACCTGCCGGGCCGGGCCGGTCTCGACGACGGTGCCGGCGTAGAGGACCACGATGCGGTCGCACACGGCCGCGATCGCGTTGATGTCGTGGGAGACCAGCAGCACGCCGCGGCCGTCGGTGTCGGCGGCGCGGCGGAACTGGCGCAGGATCTCGGCGGTCAGCGTGACGTCGAGGCCCGTGGTCGGCTCGTCGGCGATGAGCAGGCGCGGCGCGCACCCGGTGGCGAGCGAGATCATCACCCGCTGGGCCATGCCGCCGGACAGCTCGTGCGGGTAGGCGCCGAGGCGGCGGCGGGCGCTGCGGATGCCGACCGCCTCGAACAGCTCCAGCGCCGCCCCACGGGCCCGCTCCCGGTCCAGGTCCTGGTGGGTCCGGAGCCGGTCGACCAGCTGCCGCCCCGCGGTCCGGGTCGGGCTGAGCGCGCCGCGCGGGTTCTGGAAGCACATCGCGGCGCCGTGGCCGCGGTGGTGGGCCAGCCGCTCGGCGGACATGGTCAGCACGTCGATGCCGTCGAAGCCGACCCGGCCGGTCGCCACCGAGCCGGTGGGCAGCATGCCGACGATCGCCCGGCCGACCATGCTCTTGCCGCCGCCGCTCTCCCCGACCAGCCCGACGACCTCGCCGGCGTCGACGGTGAACGAGACGTCGCTGAGCGCGGCGACGCGGCCGCCGATGACGACGGAGAGGTTGTCGATCGAAAGCAGGCTCACGTGCGGCTCCTCACCGTCGGACCCGGTCGGCGCGCTCCTGCAGGCCCTCACCGAGGAGGCTGAAGCCCAGGACGCAGACGAGCAGTGCGATGCCGGGCGGCACCGAGGTCCACCACCGGCCGGCGACCACGTCACCGGTACCGAGGCTGATCATCGCGCCCCACTCGGCGTCGGGCACCGGGATGCCCAGCCCGAGGAACGACAGTCCGGCCAGGGTGAGCATCGCCCAGCCGCAGTTGAGCGGGGCGATCACCCGCACCGGGGTGATGCTGTTCGGCAGCACGTGCCGCCAGAGCAGCCCGATCGTCGAGGCGCCGGAGGTACGCGCGGCGTCGACGTAGGTCAGGTCGCGGATCGTGCGGACCTCGGCGCGCACCAGGCGGGCATAGGCCGGCGCGTTCACCAGCGCGATCGCGACGGTCAGGTTCACCGGCCCGCTGCCCAGCAGGGCGGCGACGGCGAGCGCGAGGATGAACGTGGGGAACGCCTGGAAGATGTCGGTCAGGCGCATCAGGACGTCGTCGAGCCAGCCGCCGAAGTAGCCGGCGACCACGCCGAGGAGGCTGCCCAGCACGACGGCGACGACGACCGCGGCGACCGCGATGCCGAGGTCGACCCGGCCCGCGTACAGCAGCCGGCTCCACACGTCCATGCCGTTGACGTCGGTGCCGAACAGGTGCGCGCCGCCGGGCTCGGCGAGGGTGGGCGCGTCCGTGTCGATCTCGTTCGGCCCCCACGCGGTGAGCAGCGGGCCGAGCAAGACGGCCAGCGCGACGACGGCCAGGATCCCGGCGCCGGTGGCCACCAGGACGGTGCCGAAGCGGCCGTCGCGGTTCTCCCGGCGCCGGCCGGTGCGCAGCAGCGCCATCAGATCCTCACCCTCGGGTCGAGCATGGCGTGCACGACGTCGGCGATCAGGAACACCACGACGTAGCAGAACGCGATCACCAGCACCGAGGCCTGTACCACCGGGTAGTCGCGGTAGAGCAGGCCGCGCAGCGCCCACTGGCCGAAGCCCTGCCAGGAGTAGACGTACTCGATGAGCACCGTCGAGCCGATGGAGAAGCCGAAGACGAGGGCGGCCAGCGACGGCAGGCGCACCAGGGCCGCCCGCACCAGGTAGCCGCGGCGCAGCAGCCGGCCGGGCAGTCCGTGGGCCTCGGCCGCCGCGTACGGCTCGGACCGCAGCACCTCCAGGGCCGACGCGCGCACGCTGCGCAGCAGCGGGGCCACGATCACGATGACGAGCGTGAGCACCGGCAGCACCAGGTGCCACAGCGCCGAGGTCAGCGCCGGCATGTTGCCGGTCAGCAGGGCGTCGAGCGCGTCGGCGCCGGTGACCGGGGTGAGGTCGGTGTCCGGGTCGACGCGGCCGCTCGGCGCCGGGAACCAGCCCAGGCCGGCGTAGCCGACGAGGATCAGCACCAGGCCGAGCCAGAACTCCGGCATCGAGTTGCCGATCAGCGCGAGCACCCGGATGCCGTGGTCGCCGGCCCGGTTCGCGTGCCGGGCCGACCACAGGCCGACGACGGTGGCGATCACCATGGCGATCGCCACCGCCAGCACGACCAGCTCCATGGTGGGGCCGATCCGCAGCGCCATCTCGCCGCCGACCGCCTGCCCACTCTGGATGGACGTGCCGAAGTCCCCGGTGAACAGGCCGCCGAGGTAGTCGGTGAACTGACGCCACAGCGGCCGGTCGAGGCCGAATCGGGCCCGCGCCGCCGCCTCGTCGGCGGCGGTCGCGTTGGGCCCGAGAATGGTCCGGATCGGGTCGCCGGGCAGCACCCGGACCAGCAGGAATGTCAGCACGACCACCCCGAGCAGGACCGGAATGAGCTGGAGCAGCCGGCGGGCGACGAACCGGAGGACGCGCATCTACGCCGACGCACCCAGGTAGCGCAGGCGGGCCAGGCCGTCCATCGGCTGCACCCAGCCGGCCACCGACTCGCGCACCGGCAGGTTGAAGTTGGGCTGGCAGATCACGACCCACGGCACGTCCTGCGCCATGGTGTCCTGCACCTCGACCCAGAGCTGGTTGCGCGCGCCGGTGTCCACGGTGGTGTGCGACTGCTGGTAGATCTGCTCGATCTTCGGGTTGGTGTAGTTGGCGTAGTTGAGCGCGGCGCCCTGGACGAAGCTCGTCGCCAGCATGTACTCCACGTCGTTGACCCACAGCTGGCCGGACGTGATCTGCAGCGGGATGTTCTTCTTGCCGCGCCGGTCGGCGAGCGTCGCCGGGTCGAGCGGGGTCAGCTTGAGCTCGATGCCGGCCTTGCGGGCCTCGCTCTGCACCAGCACCGCGATCTGCTGCTGCTCGTCGTTGTCGGTCTGGAAGACCAGCTCCGAGGTGATCGACGTCTTGCCCGACGCGGCGAGCGCCGCCTTGGCCTTGTCGATGTCGTACGTGTACGGGTACCCCTTCTCGGAGTATCCCGGCATGTCCAGCGGCACGACGCTCTTCGTCGCCCGGGCGTCGCCGCCGTACACGTTCTTGATGATCTGCTCGTACGGCGTGGCGTAGGCCAGCGCCTTGCGCACGTTGACGTCGTCGAACGGCGCGGTGGTCGTCGACATCTGGATGGCGACCTGCGAGTTGCTGGCCGCCGAGAGCACCGTGATGCCGGAGGCGCTCTTGAGGTCCTTGATGTCACGCGGGCTCGCGCCCAGCGCCACGTCGATGTCGCCGGCCTGCAGCTGCAGCCGCTGGTTGGCGGCGGCCGGCACGACCGAGATGCGGATCGTCTTGGTCTTGGCCGGGTCCGGGCCCGGGTAGGCGTCGTTCGCGGTGAGCTCGATCTCCTGGCCCTGGGTGGCCTTGGTGACGTTGAAGTAGCCGCCGGTGGGCGGGTTCTTGGCGAACCACTCCTTTGCCCACGGGTCCGCGTCGGTGGCGTGCTTCTTCGCCTCGACGGAGTCGAAGACGTACAGCGAGATGGCCTGGATCTGTTTGGTCAGCGCGCTCGGGAAGTCCTGGTGGAACTCGACCGTGTAGTCGTCGACCACGACGACCTGCTCGGGCTTGGTGAGTCCGATCGTGCGGTAGATGCCGGCGACGTTGGACTTGGCGGCGAACGCCCGGTCCTTCGACCACTTCACGTCGGCGGCCTTGAGCTCGTTGCCGCTGGGGAACTTGACACCCTTGCGCAGCTTGAGCGTCCACACCTTCTTCTCGGCGTCCGGCTCGAAGGACTCGGCGAACGTCGGCATGACGTTCTCCGTGTCGAGGACCCGGCTGCCGCCGACGGTCTTCACGCCGTAGTCGATCATGTATGGGAAGACGTTCTTGTACAGCATCAGGGCGGTCAGGTCGAAGCCGACGAAGTCCTGGTCCCAGCTGCTGATGTAGCTGGACACCGCGATCTTCAGGGTCGACGACTTGGCGCCGCCGGAGGCTGACGACGAAGGGTTGTTCTTGCTGCCGCTCGCGCAGGCGCCGGTGGCGAGCAGAAGCGCGCCCACGCCGCCGAGCTGGAGTACTGAGCGGCGGGAGAGAAGGGGAGAGTCTGCCATGTTCACTCCTCTGTTAGCCCGACCTGCTCGATGTTCTATCAGGCATGAGTTCAGTGAACAAGATGCGTCCCGTAGTGAACAGCGAAGATACTGCTCATGGCGGCACTGTCCGGCCGTACGGGGGATGCCTCGGATCAGGTTTGTTCACGGGATTTCACAAGCACGAAACCGCGGTCTGAGCGGCCCGGGGCAGCGGTCAGCGGGTCCGCGGGCGCCCGTCAGCGTCCGGGGAGCCGCAGTGCGCCGGCGCCCAGCAGCTTCGCGCGCTGCACCTCGCTAGTTCACCGTCGGCCTTCCGCATACCTCGCGCTTTTCCGACTCCACAGCGGCGACCATTTCAGGGGCCTGCTGGCCAACTCCGAAATCACTCCTCACACAACCATCGCTCGGCGCCGGGAAACGGCCCAGGTTCTTCAACCATCGGCTGCCCGGCCACCATCACCGACCGAATCAGACCGCATCGACGAACAAACCCCACCGCCGCCGCGCCCTGGAGATCGCCCTGGTTACGCCCAGGTTACGGACGACGTTGCTCAACTACCCGACATTGCTCGCAGTGGTCCTTTCTTCGGTGCATCAGGACCGCGTCGGTGATTGTTCCCGGCCGATTTCCGGCACGAGTCGTTTCAGGGCACTCACGAGTGTGCGCTCCATTGCGTGCGACAGCGACGGAGGCCGAGGTCGACGAAACGGATCGAAGCCCATTGCGCCGGCGGCCGGGGTGGTCGTCCGCGACGAGCGGCTCGGCCAGGCCCCGGAAACCGCCGGTGTCCTGCCGGTGAGCGGCGGCCGGCGATCCGGCGACGGACCGTGCCCGCCTCGCGACCCGCTCACAGCCGCAACGCCGCCGGGTCTTGCGTGCGACCGGGAGGCCGTGCAGACTGTTCGTTGGAGATAGATGTGCTCGGATGCCAGGCCGGTCTGGGCAATTCGGCGCGTGTCGCGGAGCACGCAGGACGGGACCGTGTCCTTTCCTTATTTGTTCTCCGCCGCCGGTGGCTGCACTCATCGAGTCACCCACCCCGTCGCCGGCGCAGAATTCGGACCACTTCCGCCCCGGACGAGCCGGGATCCGTCGCCGTAGGCACACCACAGAATCGTGTACGCCGAATGAATTGTTGTGTCCGGAGCCAGCCGCGGGTCCAGCCGTGCATATCGTGCGCAGCATCCTGGTAAAGCGATGGTGGATACACCACAATCCATATGCTAATGTGCGCCCCGACGGCCGATCAAAGTGATCGACTGTTGCAAATCTCGTCGTCGGGAGGTGCCTCCACCACCTGCGGCGGCGGCAACTGCTGCTGCACCAGCTGCTGCTCGTGGTAGTGGCCAACCCACACCACGCCAACCAGTGAAGGGGAACCAGCCATGCTCAGCTTCTCCGGCCAGATCGGCACCACCGCCACCGGCGGCCTGACCGTCACGGTCGCTCCGGGCGCCTCCACCACCTGCGGCGGCGGCAACTGCTGCTGCACCAGCTGCTGCTCCTGGTGATCCGGCCCTAGCCGGTCACCTCCCGCGCATCCGTATCGGAGTGAGATGCCCTACCGCCGCACCAGGGAAGAAGTCGAGGAAGCGCTCAAGGACCACGACTACCTCCGGGCGGTCGGCAGCTTCGCGATGCAGCACACGATCGTGTCGATCTATTCGTCATCCACGGTCGTCCGCACTCCAGACTCTGTGGTGCGGGGTCGATGGGCGACCGGGGATGACGCCTTCGCCGGTGAGGAGCTGCTCCTCAACTACCGCACGGACAACGCCCGGCTGGGCTTCCAGATGGGCATCGGCCGGTTCTACGAGGCGGATGCGGTCCTGTCGTCCTGCCACGCCGACCTCGAAGAGGACCTGCGTGACGTCATCGAGCTGCCGGCCACGAAGCCCATCCGCACGGGCCTGACCGCCGTGGTCAGCGAGCGGCGCAGCACGCGCGCGTTCACCGGCGAGCCGATCTCGATGGCCGACCTGTCGGCGTTGCTGTTCCACTGCCAGGGCAGCACCGGAAGCCTGCCCTACGGCAATCCGGCCGACCCGCACGGCGTGATCCGGCTGCGCACCGTCGCGTCGGGCGGCGGGCTGTATCCGGTGACGCTGTACGTCCACGCCTTCAACGTCGCGGGGCTCGCACCGGGCGCGTACGAGTACCTGCCGCACGCCCACGGGCTCGCGCCGGTCGCGCCGCATCCGCAGCTGCCTGCGGCGCAGGTGCTGCGCTCGCCCGATCTGGACGTGGAGCGCAGCGGGTTCGCGCTGACGTTCGTGTACAACCTCTACGACAACTCGCGCAAGTACGGCGACGGCGGTGTCGTGTTCGGGCTCATCGAAGTCGGCGCGATCCTGCAGAACCTGCACCTGGCCCGGACCGCGCTCGGCCTGGCCGGATGCGACCAGGGCGGCTACGACAAGCAGATCATCGAGAAGATGCTGGACCTGGACGGCCTGAGCAGCCACGTCGTGCACGTCACCATGGTCGGGCAGGGAGAGTAGGCAGTGAGCGAAGACGAGCACGTGGCGGACGGCTACCGGCTGGCGAGCACGGCGCGCCTGGTCGAGGACGGGGCCGGGCGGTTCCGCGTCCGCACCGGGGTCTGGAACTTCGAGGAAGCGGTGATCGACGTCAGCCGCGAGTCCCCGGCGGTGGCGGCCACCGTCCGCGCCGCGCTGCGCGCGGCGGCGACCGGGCCGGTTCGCGTCGCCGACCACCTGGATCCGGGGCTGCTGCCGATCGAGTCGGCCAACATCGAGCGCCTCTTCGCCGACCTGGCCCAGGCGGGAATGTTCGTGTCCGCCCGGGACCGCGACAGCCAGGACGCGGTGACCGCGGCGCTGCTGGGCCGGATGGTGTCGCCCTACCCCGGCGACGGTGAGCCGCCGAGCGGTGAGGTCGCCTTCCTGTCGGACTCCGCCGCGGCGACGGCACAGGCCGAGCACCTGGCAGCGGGGATGCGACTGCGGCTGGCACCGCTCGCACCCGAGACGGTGGAGCACCTGGCGGCCGCCGACCTCACCTCCCGTATCGACGGGCTGGCCACCGAGCAGGCCGTGGCCGACCTGATTCCGGCGCTGACCGGTTCGGCGGCGCTGGTGACGTGCCTGCAGCGGCCGTCGTTGCCGCTGCTGCGCAACATCAACCGCGTGCTCGAGAGCCGTGACGTGCCCTGGGTGTGTGCGTTCATCGACGGGCCGTTCGTGTCCGTGGTGGGCATGAAGTCCCCGCACACCGGCTGCTTCGAGTGTTTCGAGCAGCGGGCGCTGGCGCGGCTCGAGGACCACGTGTCCTACCACGACTTCGCCCGCTCGCCGGTCGGCGCCGCGGCGCCGCGCGCGGCGGACGCGCCGATGATGAGCCTGGTGACCACGATGGCGCTGACCGAGGGCTACCTGCACGCGGCAGTAGGGGTGTCGCGGCTGTCGGGCCGGGTGCTCAGCGTGCACCTGCCCACGCTGGAGATCCAGACGCAGGACCTGCTGCGCATGCCCGCGTGCCCGGCCTGTGGCAAGGTCTCCCGCCAGCGCGTGCGTGAGATCAACTTCAACAGCCGGGCGGCCGTGGACCGGATCGTGGGTGGGGTGCTGCGGTGACCGGCCTGACGCACTACCCGCCGATGACGCGGCTGCTGAGGCGATACCGGCACCTGGGCGCGAACCAGACCGGCATCATGCCCGGGTTCTTCGTCGCCGTCGCCGACGTCCCGGGCGAGCCGCAGATGCGCGCCATGACCGCGACCATGCCGCACTATCACCGTCTGATCATGGACGACCCGCACCTTCAGGTGCAGTATCACCTGAGCGGTTACGGCCTCTACCAGGAAGAGGCCATGATCAAGATGATGGGCGAGAGCGTCGAGCGGTACGCCGCGATGGTCGCCATCCGCCTGTTCGACCACGACTTCCGGTACGCCTCACGCCGGGAACTGTCCCGTGAGGGCGAGTGCCTGCCGCTGGAGTACCTGGGCATCCTCGACCCGGAGCAGCAGCGCATCCTCAGCTCGCGGCTGCACCGCTACGCCGACCGGCCGCCGACCGAGGACGACGTCATCGCGTGGGTGCGCTGCCCGGCGCTGACCCGGCCGGGCGAGGACCTCTGGGTCCCGGCGCAGCTGTTCTTCCTCGGCTTCACGACCTCGGCCACGCGCGGCGACCTGCTGTTCACGCCGTCGTTCTCCACCGGCACGGCCGCACACGTGAGCCTGGAGAACGCACTGCGCAACGCGCTGATCGAGGCCGTGCAGATCGACTCGTTCATCCTCAACTGGTACACCCCGAACCCGTCCCCGGCGGTGGTCATCGACGATGACGACGCGCTGCGGGTGCTGGACACGATGCGGCTCGGGCCGGACTCCGACTACCGGGTCAAGGCGATCCACCTGACCCGGCCCGATCTGCCGTTGCCGACCATCGGTGTGTACATGGACCGCAAGACCGACGCGCTGCCGATGCTCAGCTTCGGGGTGCAGGGCGACGCGGACCCGCGCTCGGCGCTGCTGCGCGGGGCGATGGAGAGCGCGGCCATCCTCGGCCTGGGCATGTACAGCGCCATCTTCGACACGACCGCGGTGCACGCGGCGACGAACACCTCGCCGTACCTGGACCTCGACTCCAACGTGCTGTTCTACGCCGGCCCGCAGGACGCGGAGCACAAGCGTGCCATCGTCGCCGACCGGTTCAGCGGCTCGGTGAAGCTGTCGGAGATCGCCCCGCTGTCCGGGCCGTCGACGCTCGAGTCGCTCATCGCGATGGTGGCCGGGGTGAGCCGCTGGGCGACCTACCTCGACATCACACCTCCGGAACTGGCCGACACCGACTGGAAGGTGGTCCGTGTCCTCATCCCCGAACTGCTGAGCATGTGCCTGCCGGGAATGCCGCCCAAGGCCCATCCGCGCATGCTCGCGCACGGCGGAGTGACGAATGACCACCCGCACCCTCTGCCTTAGTGTGCTGGTCCTGCTCTGCGCGGCGTTCCCGGCGCAGGCGTTCCGGCTGACCCTCGCCGGCGTGGTCGGCGGCACCGGCACACCCGGCTGGGCGCCGCGCCGCCTCGACCGCGCCGTGACCGGGCAGCTGGTCTTCGCCGTGGCGCTGATCGCGACGGCGGCGCTGGCGGCCACGCTGGCGCCCATGCGATGGGAGCTCTCCTCGCCGGTCGACTGGCGCTGGTACGCCGCCGCCGTCGTCTTCGGAGCGATCGCGCCCGTGCTGGAGTGGGCCGCCGGCGCGGGGCTGGTGGCGATCCGGCACCGGCGGCTCGCCCGCATCGCGCTGCACCGTCTCGCGGGCGGCCGGTCGGCCTGGGTGGTGCTCGCCTCGGTCGGCGCCGCCGCCGCGGAGGAGGTGCTGTTCCGCGGCGTGGCGCTGCACCTGCTGGACGATGTCCTGGGCTGGCCGGCCGCGGCGGCGCTCGCGGTCACCGCCGTCGTCTACGGCCTCAACCACCTGTACTTCGGCGCCATGACCGTCGCGCAGAAGACCCTCACCGGCGTCGGCTTCGGCCTGCTCTACCTGCTCGCCGGCCACAACGTGCTGGTGCCCCTGGTGGCGCACGCGGTCCAGAACATCGTGGTGCTCACCGTGCTGCCCCGCAGGGAGGGCGCGTGACCCGTGATGCGGCGGTGTTCGCCGCGACCGCCACCGTCGCCACCGCGGTCTGGCTCGCCCTGTACCGCCTGCCCTTCCGGCGCAACCGCACCCGCCAGCGGGTCCGCATGGCGGTCGCCGGCCGCACCGGGCTCCCCGGCAGGTACGTGTTCCCGATCCTGGGCACCCTGATCTACCTGGCCGGTGGCGTGCTCGCAGCGGTCGTCGTCATGTATGCCGGCGACGTCAGCCTGGCCGGCCTGGTCGTCTGGCACGTCACGCCGCACGGCGTCGGCCTGCTGCTGCTCACCGCCGTCGGCGCCAGCGCACTGACCGCGTTCGCGATGTCCACCCTCTACGCCCTGCGCCCGCGCATCGACGTGCCCGGCGCGGTCACCGGCGTCCGCTGGATCACCGAGATCCTGGCGCTGCCCCGGCTGTGGCGCTACGCCGTCCCGGCGGCCAGCGCCGCGGTCGAGGAGTTCTTCTTCCGCGGCGTGTTCCTCGGCGGCCTGCTGGCCACCGGCGCACCGGTCTGGGCGGCGATCGCGATCAGCGGCGCGGTGTTCACCGCCGGCCAGGTACTGCTCACCGAGACAGCGCTGCAGGCCACCGTGCTCGCACTGTCCAGCGCCGTGCTCGCGGTGGTGTGCGGGCTGCTGGTGGCCGTC
The DNA here is from genome assembly GCF_040605515.1 of Dactylosporangium sp. NPDC005572. Taxonomy (NCBI): domain Bacteria; kingdom Bacillati; phylum Actinomycetota; class Actinomycetes; order Micromonosporales; family Micromonosporaceae; genus Dactylosporangium; species Dactylosporangium sp. NPDC005572. Next base: position 45,532 of record NZ_JBEXCY010000074.1, read on the forward strand.
GAAGGCAGCGTTCTCCCGGCGATCGTGGTGCACGCCTCGTTCGCCGCCTACTACACCCAGACCAGCGCGCGCCGGGCCGCACCCGTCGCGGCCGCAGTGCCCCGATGAGGAGGCCCGATACCGGTGACCGAACAAGCAGCCGAACCATTCGTCGACGCCCGGAACATCACCGTCCGCTACGGTGACCTGACGGCCGTCGACGGCGTCGACCTGAGCGCCGCCAAAGGCCAGGTCGTGGGACTGGTCGGTCCCAACGGCGCCGGCAAGACCTCGTTGCTGGAGTGCGTGGAAGGGCTGCGGAAGCCCGCCACCGGCACGATCCGGGTCGGCGGCTTCGACCCCGCCGCCGACCGGACCCGGATGACCCGCATCGCCGGCGTCCAGCTCCAGCAGCTGGTCTACCCGCCCCGCGCCACCGTCGAGGAGATGTGCCGGCTCTTCGCGTCGTTCTACCCCGACCCGGCAGATCACCGCGAACTGCTCGACCGGTACGGCCTGAGCGAGCAGCGGCGCAGCCAGGTCGTCAAGTTGTCCGGCGGCCAGCAGCAGCGCCTGTCGCTGGTCCTGGCGCTGCTGAACAACCCGCAGGTCGTCTTCCTCGACGAGCTCACCAACGGACTGGACCCCGCCGCCCGGCGCGTGGTCTGGGACGAGCTGCGCCGCCGCAACGACGAGGGCCTCACGATCGTGCTCACCTCGCATCACATGGAGGAGGTCGAGTACCTCTGCGACCGGGTCACCGTGCTGCTCAAGGGCCGCATCGTCGCCACCGGCACGCCGACCGAGCTGATCCGCGACCACGCCGGCGACACGGCCCGGCTCGTGCTCGACGGAGCCGGTGGTGACCGTGAGCTGCGCGACGCCCTCACCGCACTCGGGGCCGGCGTACGGGTACAGCAGGCCGGGCAGCGGCTGCTCCTCGACGTGCGACCGCCGCGCCGGGCGGAGGTGGACCGCCTGCTGGCCGACCAGGGCCGCACGCCGCGGGTGCTGCCGCCCTCACTCGACGACGCGTACCTGAACCTGACCGGACAGGCCGCCGGACCGGCCTCGAGCGAAGCGGACAACGTGAATGTTTCCTAGCGTGCTGGCGTTCGAGTCGAAGCGGATGCTGCGGAACTTCCCGCCGCTGTTCTTCGGCCTCGCGTTCCCGGTCATGGTGCTGGGCATCTTCGGCGGCATCTACGGCAACGACCCGTCGGATCTGTGGGACGGCCTCGGCACCGTCGACGTGTCCGTCCCCGCCTACGTCGGCCTCGTCCTCGCCGTCGCCGGGCTGATGAGCTTCCCGCTCGGCATGGTCGAGTACCGCTCCCGCGGGTTCCTGCGCCGGCTCCGGGCCACCCCCGCCCGGCCCACGGCGTTCCTCACCGCACAGCTGCTGGTCAACATCGTCATCTGCGTGCTGGGCATCGGCCTGCTCATCGTCGTCGGCGCACTCGTGTTCGGGCTGCACGCACCGGCCCGGCCGCTCGCGTTCGCCGGCATCGCGCTGCTGTCCGGCGCCGCCATGTTCGGTATCGGCCTGCTCATCGCCTCGATCGCCCGCAGCGAGCAGACGGCGCTGGTCATCGCCAACCTGATCTACTTCCCGATGATCTTCCTGACCGGCGCCACCGTCCCGCTCGAGCTGATGCCCGACTGGATGCGGAGGATCAGCGACGCCCTCCCGTTGACGTACGCGATCGAGTTGTTGCAATGGGCCTGGCTCGACCGTGGTGACTCGATCGGCGTCGCCCTCGCGGTGCTGGGCGGCACCATCGTCATCTGCGCCGCCGGCGCCGCCCGGCTGTTCCGCTGGGAGTGAACCCCGTCGTCGACCGGACCGTGCAGGCCACCGCGTACGCCGCGGCGGCCTGCCGGGCGGCGGAGAGCCGCCGTCCCCGTCCGCGGCTGTCGGACCCGCTCGCCGAGCTGTTCGCGCCCAGCGGCGCGGCCGCACAGGTCGCGAGGCTCGCCGACGCCGGACTGGACGAGGTCGTCGGCCGTACCGTCCTCATCGACCGGATGCTGGCCGAGGCGCTGGACCGCTGGCCGGGGGCCGCGGTGGTGAACCTCGGCGCCGGCTTCTGCACGCGGCCGTACCGGATGCGGCTGTCCGGATGCCGCGAACTGGTCGAGGCCGACGACCCGGGCGTCGTCGACCTCAAGAACCGGACCCTGCACGGCCGGCAACCCGGCTGTCCGGTACGCCGGGTCGGCCTGGACGCCCGCGACGAGACCGCGGTGACCGCCGTGGTGGACGGGACGGGACGGTCCGGCAAGGTCATCGTGCTCACCGAGGGCCTGCTGGTGTACCTGCCGACCGCGGCGGTCACGGCGTTGGCCACCACCCTCGCGGACCGGCCCGCGGTCGTGCGCTGGCTCGCCGACATCGTCAGCGAGGGCTCCGCCGAACAGATGCAGACCCTCGCCCGGCGCGTCCCGGGCGGACTCACGCTCTTCGGGCTGGACTCACTGGCCCCGCTGGAGGAACCGGGCTGGCAGGTGGTGGGCTACCGGGCCCTGCCGGCGTCGCGACCCAGGTACGGCCCCGCTCCCGGCACCTCCAGCCGTGCGCTCGTCGACGGCGTCGTCGCCCTCGACCGGCCGGACTCCGGCAACTCCTGATCAGGGAGCGCACCCGATCAACGTCCGAGGAACCGCAGTGCGTTGGCACCCAGCAGCTTCGCGCGCTGCGCCTCGCTCAGGAAGCCGGCCCGGTCGACCACCGCACCGACCGGGCGCTCGCCCAGGGGGTACGGGTAGTCGCTGCCGACCATGACGCGGTCCTCCCCCAGCGTCTCGACCAGCAGCCGCAGGGCGGCCGGGTCGAACACGACGGAGTCGACCGAGAAGCGGTCGACGTAGTGCGACGGCGGGTGGGCCGAGCGGCCCCGGACCACGTCGCCGCGGCGATGCCAGGCGTTCTCGGCCCGGCCGAGCCAGAAGGCGAAGCTGCCGCCGCCGTGCGCGAAGCAGATGCGCAGCGACGGTGGTACCGCGTCGAAGACGCCGCCGAGGATCATCGCCACGATCGACAGGTGGGTCTCGGCGGGCATGCCGGTCAGCCAGCGGGCCATCCACCGGTCCAGGCGCGGTCCGGCCGGCATGTCCCACGGATGCACGAACACCGGCGCGCCGACCGCCGCGCAGTGCTGCAGGAACGACACGATGCCCGGATCGTCGAGGTCACGCTCGCCGACGTGGTTGCCGATCTCGACGCCGGCGTGCCCGTTGGCCAGGCAGCGGTCGAGCTCGGCGCAGGCCGCGTCCGGGTCCTGCAGCGGCACCTGGCAGAACGGCACGAACCGGCCCGCGCCCTCGGCGGCCAGCTTCAGCGTCAGGTCGTTGAAGATCCGGGCGACCTTGACCGCCTGCGCGGCCGGACGCTCGTAGGAGAAGAACACCGGCGTCGGCGAGATCACCTGCAGGTTGACGCCGTCGGCGTCCATGTCCTCCAGGCGCGTCGGCGCGTCCCACGCCGCCGGGCCGACCGGCCGGAACTCGGTGGACCCCACCATGATCATTGCCGCGCGCTCGGAGTCGACGCGCAGCCACGGCCACCCGGTGCCGCCGCACTCGGCCGCGAGGTCCGGCCAGCCGAACGGCACCAGGTGGGTGTGGACGTCGACCCTCATCCTTTCCCCGGATGCACGGTGCCGCACTGCGTGCAGGTCCGCGCCTGCTCGTCCGCGTAGAACGCCTGGAACACCGGCGGCAGGTCGACCACGATGTCGCGGACCTGCAGCTCGACCTCGTGCACCTTGTTCCCGCACGACGGGCAGTACCACTGGAACTTCTCCAGGGTCCCCTCCTCGCGCACCCGCTCCACCACGATGCCGATCGAGCCGGCCTCACGCTGCGGTGAGTGGGGCATGTTGCCGGGCAGCAGCCACATCCCGCCCTCCTTGATGTGCACCGTGTCGGGGCCGTCGGGTGTCATGACGTCGAGGTGCATGTTGCCCTTGATCTGGTAGAAGAACTCCTCGTACGGGTCCACGTGGAAGTCGGTGCGCTGGTTGGGCCCTCCGACGACCATCACGATGAAGTCCGACCCGGTCGGGAACAGCTGCTTGTTGCCGACGGGCGGCTTGAGCAGGTGCTGATTCTCGGCGAGCCAGTCGGGAAAGCTCACCGGGGACATGTCAGTCATCTCCACCTCCACGGGGGATCAGCGCGACGGCCTGGATCTCGATCAGCAGGTGCGGGTGTGGCAGCTGGTGTACCGCCACGGTCGTGCGGGCTGGTCCGGTCTCGTCGAAGAACTCGCCGTAGACCTCGTTGTAGCCGCCGAAGTCGTTCATGTTCACCAGGTACGTGGTCACCTGCACCACGTCGGCGAGCGACGCGCCGACCGCGGCCAGGATGCCGTCGATGTTGCGCAGCACGGCCCGCGTCTGCTCGCGGATGTCGAGGCTGGTCGTGCCCATCGCGTCCACCGACGCCCCGGCGATGGTGTTGTCGGGCCGGCGCGACGAGGTGCCGGAGACGAACGCGAAGCCACCCGCGACCTTCACGTGCGGGAACCGGCCGCGCGGCCGGGCCGCGCCCTCGACGATCACGACAGCGCCCGCAGGGAGGCGGTGCCCAGGCC